>JALSJU010000056.1 GCA_026989145.1 Thiotrichaceae bacterium | reverse complement strand
TTCTAAACGGCAATAGCAATGCAGCCACAACCGCTACACAGCTAAAAGCAATTGGTCTAAAGAATCTCAATCCAAACTTTGATTACACGGAAGCATTAAAAAAAGGTAATTACAAAAATAAATCAAAAGTCGATGTGATTAAAGAGATGCAACGAATTATTGATTTAGAAAACGGCGGAAACATAGAAACAGCCGGTTCAGTGACATTGCTTTGGTTACTCTTGTTTGGCTTCATTGGTTTATCTCGTCGTGTGTTTTTACATCGGTGGCGCTAAATGTAAGTAATTCGTTTTTATGAAATTCAGCACCTTTTTTAACAAGGGAGAAGCCTCCAAAAACGATAATCAACGCTGGATCGAACATTTACGTTTTCACTTAGCGCGCCCAGATGCTTTGTTACCACTCGCCTTTTTAGGGTTAATTACAGGTTTTTTATCTGGCGGGGTGATTGTCCTGTTTCGCTTTATTGTCGAAAATACGCAGGATGCCTTATTACCCGGAACGGGTGCCGAAAATTATGAGGCGCTACCCTCTCTCTATCATTTTTTATTTCCCGTTATTGCCAGTATTTTACTGGCAATTTTATTTTATAAATGGGCCAAGGGAATACGTGTTTTAGGTGTTGCCAGAGTCATGGAGCGCGTCGCCTACCATCAAGGGCATCTCACTTTGCGTGGCTTTTTTATGCAGTTTATTGGCGCTGGCATTGCCATTATTGGTGGCCATTCTGTAGGCCGTGAAGGCCCGCATGCCTACTTAGGCGCAACTGCTTCTAGCTTATTTGGACAACTTTTTAGATTACCCAATAACAGTATTCGTACCTTGGTTGCCAGTGGTGCAGCCGCAGGAATTGCTGCTTCCTTTAATACACCATTGGCAGGCGTCATTTTTGCCCTTGAGGTAATTATGATGGAATATGCATTAAATAGTTTTGTTCCTGTAATGCTGGCAGCGGTCGTGGCAACGGCTTTATCCAACGCGGTTTTAGGCGGTGAACCTGCTTTTATCATCCCTACGTTAGAAGCTGTGTCTTTACGCGAGTTGCCCATCATTTTAATTTTAGGAGTAATCGTAGGAACGTTTGCAGCATTGTTTAACCATGTATTGACATTCATTAGTACGAAAACACAAGGCATTGAAATATGGTGGCGAATGATTGCCGCCGGTCTTTTGGTTGGCTTGATCGCCTTGCTGCAACCCGCCGTATTAGGCATTGGATATGACACCGTTAATGCCAGTTTATTAGGAGATTTTGCCTTAGGCACACTTATTGGCCTGGTCTTTTTAAAGTTGCTTGCTACCAGTTTGAGTGTTGGCTTGGGGATTCCCGGTGGCATGATTGGCCCCGCCTTTTTTATTGGCGCAACACTTGGTGGTGCAGTGGGCTTGATCGCGCATTGGCTATATGATGACTCAATCTCGCATATTGGGTTTTATGCCTTACTTGGCATGGGTGCAATGATGGGCGCAAGCTTGCAAGCACCGTTAGCCGCACTCACCGCAATTATGGAGCTCACCTATAATCCCGGCATTATCATGCCCGGCATGCTGGTAATTGTTGTAGCGCAACTCACTGCCAGTGAGGTTTTTAATAAGCAGTCCTTATTTGTCAGCTTACTGCGTGCCAATGGTTTGGATTATTCGGTAGACCCTGTGTTACAAGTGTTGCGCTCTGTTGGCGTTGCCAGTGTGATGAGCCGAAATTTTGAACGACTACCTGCAGAAATAACGCAAAGTAAGGCAACAGCCTTTTTACAACGGGAAAAAGATTGGATAATTATTAACCAAATTGAAGAGGATGGTAAAACCTTACAAGAGTTGTTACCCGTCTCTGAACTTGCTAAATACTTACGCATTGAGGAGGCACAAAATGAGCATGAAGCAAAGCACGATGTTGATGATGCACCACTTCAAGACCCATTAATTAATTTATTAGAAATTCCTGCAAAGCGCCTTACCATTACGGCCATTTCATTGCAGGCAAACTTGATGGAAGCGCATCAGGCGTTTTCTTCTGGCGCTGAAATTTTATGCGTTGTATTTAAGGAGGAAAGTATCACTAAAACATCACGGGTTTACGGTATTATCACACCGCAAATGATTGAAGCTGCCTACGTACCAAAAACTATTCGAACCACAAACGACTAATGTATCGAAGACAATTAAAACGCTCACGCAAACAGTTAACTTCCAGAAACATCTGGCAAACTCGTATTGTATTTTTTGGTGGAGCATTATTAGTTGGCTTAGCCTCGGTATTTGTCGCCTATGGTAGCGATGTTGCAAGCCACCTTTTTGTCAGCATTACTCAAGACAGACCTTGGTTGCCATTTATCATCACCCCACTGGGCTTAATGCTGATTATTTATTTAACACGTAGCTTTTTTGTCGGTGCTGAAGGTAGTGGCATTCCACAGGTTATTGTTGCCTTACGCCAAAACCGCCATAAAGAACTACGTTATCGCCTACTCTCGATACGCATCGCTATCGGCAAAGCACTAATGATTTTCTTAAGTTTATTAAGTGGCGCATCCATCGGTCGCGAAGGTCCAACGATTCATATTGCAGCTTCAATTGCATTTGCGTTAACCCGCTTTGCCCGCTTCCCGCACTATGATATCGGACGTGGATTGATTTTAGCTGGTGGTGCAGCAGGTTTAGCAGGTGCTTTCAACACGCCCTTAGCTGGCATTGTTTTTGCGATTGAGGAGTTAGCACGTAATTTTGAATCGAAAACCAGCGGAACAATCCTTACGGCAGTCATTGTATCGGGCTTAACCGCACTTTCTATTAGTGGAAACTACAGCTACTTCGGCGTTGTCGGTACACATATCGAAATGCCCAGCATTTTGTGGGTGGTGCTCGTCTGCGGTATTGCAGGAGGGTTATTAGGTGGGAGTTTTAGTGCTCTTCTGGTACATATTGGGCGAAGAATAGCCCCTTTTCGAAATCGACACCCCTACTTCTTAGCCGCCAGCATTGGTATCATGCTGGCTGTTTTAGGTACGATCTCACTCGGTCAAACCTGGGGTACAGGTTACGAGGAAGCCAAGGTTGCGCTGGCAGGCAAAGAGCATGTTAGTGCAAGTTTCCCGTTTTTAAAATACCTAGTCACATTACTATCTTATTGGACAGGTATTCCTGGTGGTATTTTTGCACCGTCGTTATCTATTGGCGCTGGTTTGGGTAATTGGTTATCGCAATGGTTGCCGATGGCACAAATCTCAACAGTAGCATTATTGGGGATGGCGGCCTACTTTACCGGTGTTGTACAAACACCAATTACGGCAGTGGTCATTATTATGGAAATGACCGGCAATCAAGAAATCTTACTACCCTTAATGGCGACCTGTTTAATTGCTGATGGCTTATCTAAAATTATTAGCCCACAACCTATTTATCGAGCAATGGCTGAGGATTTTATAAAAGGCTTGGCAAAATCCTCGTTACAAGAATCTCAAAATGCCAAAAATAAAACCCCGTAATTGCTCTTTTTAATAGACTCCATTATGTAAAGCCTTTATCCTCCGTATCGCTTTTAGGTGCTTCATTCACCTGTGTTTGAAGTTAAACGGGAAGCTGGTAAATGTGTATATAATCCAGCGCTGCCCCCGCAACGGTAATTGAGTTAAACCTGTTTCGTAAACCACTGTGTTGTAACTGACATGGGAAGGTGAGATAGGTATTAAGGATTTCCTTAACAGACTCATAAGCCCGGAGACCGGCCTAAAAGGGTGTGAGTTTTTTATCAAACTGATTAAAAATTCGCGTTTCTAACATCAGCACGGCGGGTGCTGACTGACTTTTAGGACTACTTCAAATGAACAACAAACTATCGCTTGCTATAAAAGCAGCCATTCCTTTTTTACTTCTTTCTGCACCAGCAGTTTTTGCAGAAACACTTATCGTTGATGATGTTATTAACGACACGGTAACCATCAATTCACAAGGTAGCTTGGAATTATCCATTACGGCGAATCGTACAGAGCAAGAAATTAACAAACCTGTGGCGACGATGAGCGTAATCACCAAACAAGATATTGAAAAATATCAGGCTACCTCAGTACTCGAATTATTACGCCGTGTACCCGGCATAAGCATTAAAAATAGCGGCGGCTTAGGCAAGCAAACAGGTGTTTCAATGCGCGGCACTAACACTGGGCATCTACTGGTATTGGTTGACGGAGTTAAAATTGGCTCGGCAACCTTAGGAGCTGCTTCATTTCAGCATTTACCTGTCAGTGAAATTGAGCGGATCGAAATTGTCCGTGGGCCACGCTCTAGCCTTTATGGTTCAGAAGCGATTGGTGGTGTAATCCAAATTTTTACCAGTAAGCGAAAAAAGGCCGGCGTGACGCCAGAATTTTCACTAGGTTATGGCAGCCATAACACCTTAGACATGTCATTTGGTGTTGCCGGCGGTACTGAAAGTAATTGGTTTCAAGTGGGAGCTGGCAAACTTAAAACAGATGGTATCAACGCACGTGACTCTTACACCGCCTACCCTGCACCAAATTACACGCCTACACAAGTAACTGAAAAAGATAAGGATGGTTATCAACGCACCAGCCTTAGCTTAAACCTCGGTCATCAATTTGCAAATGGTGCGAAGACTGAATTAAATATTATGGATGCCAGCGGTGATACGCAATATGACGGTGGAAGCGTTAATGAAACCGATTTCCATCAACAAGCGATTAGTGCAAAAGTATCAACCAACCTAGTACCTCGCTTAAAGCTTACAGGTGTTATTGGCACATCATTAGATGACAACGATAACCTGAAAAATGGGGTTAAAAAAAGTACTTTTACGACACGGAGAAAATCAGCAAGCATCCTAGCTGATTTTACGATTAATCGAAATAATACGCTTTTACTAGGCACAGATATTCAAAAAGATAGCGTTTCAGGCACCACAAAATATTCTAAGACAACTAGAAATAATAAAGCGGTATTTACCAGCTTGCAAAGTACGATCGGGATGCACGATGTAGAAGCTTCTGTACGCCTTGATGATAATCAACAGTTTGGTAAACACACCACCGGCAACATCGGTATTGGGCATAATTTTGCAAATGGCTTAAAGTTAACCACATCTTACGGCACTGCTTTTAAAGCACCCACTTTTAATGATTTGTATTACCCAAAGAGTGGAAATGCAAACCTAAAACCTGAAAAAAGCAAAAATATTGAAGTTGGTTTAAGTAAGCAAACTACGCACGGTGTTTTATCAGCAAGCTTATTTCAAAATAAAATCAGTAATTTGATTGCCTGGACACCGGATGCGAATGGCAAATACTCACCCGCCAATGTAGATTCAGTAAAAATCCAAGGTCTCGAACTTGGGCATAAGTTGAGCTTAGCGGGTTGGGCAATTAACCCTATTATCAGCTATATCAAGCCAGAGATTGATAATGGTGTTAACAAGGGTCAGATTTTAAACTATCGTCCGCAAAAGCTGTTGTCTTTAGATGTTGATCGCCCGTTTGGCAAGTTTAAAATAGGTGCAACGTTACAAGCCGAGTCTAAACGTTTTACCAGTTATGAAACCACAATGACTGATAAAACTAAAACGCCACCCGTGACCACAGTAACGCCTAGGGAAAAACTAGCAGGTTACGCTACACTTGATTTACGTTCAGAATATGCAATCTCTAAAGACATTGCACTGGGCTTAAAGCTTAATAATGTGCTTGATACCGATTACAAGACCAATAAAGGCTACAATCAAGATGGTGTAAATGGTATGTTAACCATTAAATACACCCCTAAATAGGTAACAATTAGCCTCTATTACATAATCAATAGAGGCTAATTAAAGAAGGAATTCATTATGAACACATTAAACAAAACTCAAACCGGTATTATTGCAGGCTTGTTATTGCTTATTTTAGTTGTAACAAGAACACATCACTTTAGCCATATTCAAGATGCCTCATGGGCAGTTTTCTTTTTATTAGGTTTCTATGTGCGCAATGTCATTGGCTTCCCTATATTTTGGTTGGTTGCTTTTGCGGTTGATTTAATCGTGGTTGAATCCAAAGGCGGCGAAAGTTACTGCTTTACCGTTTCTTACCCTTTCTTAATCCCAGCTTATGCCTCACTTTGGGCAGCAGGTCGTTGGTTTGCAGGGCATTACAGCGAAAACACACGCGGTTTATTCTATTTTGTAGCAGCAGCGGTTATCGGTACAGCCGTATGTGACATAATCTCTAGTGGCGGTTTCTACTGGTTCTCAGGGCGATTTGAGAATACTAACGTGACTGAGTTCGCAGGTCGTCTTGCAACCTTTATGCCGATGTTTATGAAAACTACGCTTATGTATTTAAGCATTGCCGCCGTTGTGCATCTCGTTGTTAAACATGCCGGCAGACTGGGTAAAAGCGCAAGCCAAACCTAATTACACCGTAGATATCAGCATATAAGGAGTCATATTTGGCTCCTTTATTGTTTATAGGATTTGAAAATGAATGATATTAACCAACGTCATAACAAACGCATGGAACGCAAAAAAGCGGTTATTGATAAAAATATCGAGGATGCAGACAAAGAAAAAGGCTTATTGCTGGTACTCACAGGTAACGGTAAAGGCAAGTCCAGCTCCGCCTTTGGCATGGTTGCACGTGCCTTAGGGCACGGCATGAAAGTCGGCGTATGCCAATTTATAAAAAGTCGTACTGACACTGGTGAAGAAGCCTTTTTTAGCGCCCAACAAAACTGTGACTGGCATGTACTCGGTGATGGATTTACATGGGATACACAAGATAGAACACAAGATATAGCCACCTCAGAAGCAGGCTGGAAAATTGCAAAAAGCATGCTTTCATCCAATGACTATGATTTAGTGGTACTGGATGAATTAACCTACTTATTGACTAGTAACTACTTAGACAGCGATACGGTGTTAACTGATATTTCTAAACGCCCCACGTTACAACACGTTGTCGTAACAGGCCGCGCTGCCACTGATGAGCTTCGTGAACTGGCTGATACCGTATCTGAAATTGCTGATATTAAGCACGCTTACCGCGCTGGCATTAAGGCACAAAAGGGGATCGACCTTTAGTGCAAATGAAAGAAGTAAAATATTCAAAGAATATGCAAGTTAACAATCAAAGATAAGCTATATGGTAGAATAAATTAAATTCCTGAAGATAGGCAATAAGGCAAGCATGAATCAAAAACAAATAAAACAACTAGAAGCCAACCTCTGGGACAGTGCCGATAATCTTCGTGCCAACTCAAAACTCACCGCCGCTGAATACAAAGACCCTGTGTTAGGTTTGATTTTATTGCGCTATGCACAAAACCGTTATGAACGCGCTAAACAAGAAATAGAAGCCAATATTCCCGATAGCCCACGCGGTAAACGCAAGCCGACCGAGGCAGATTATCTAGCGGCAGGGGCAATGATGTTGCCTGAAAAGTCTTTATATGATTATTTAGCGAACCTGCCCGAAGCCGATGACATTAGCGAAGCGGTAAACACCGCCATGCGTTTGATTGAAGAAAAGTACCCCGACCTTGCGGGTATTTTACCGCGTAACTACCAAGAACTAGATGCTAATTTATTACGTGATCTGATTCGTGTTTTTAATGAAGATGCGGTCAAAAACCTAACGGGTGATGTGTTCGGGCGTATTTATGAATACTTTTTGATGAAGTTTTCTATGAGCGGTGCGGGCGCGCAAGAAGGCGGCGAATTCTTTACGCCGCCTTCATTGGTACAACTTATCGTTAATCTCATTCAGCCCGATCATGGCATTATTCATGACCCTGCCTGTGGTTCGGGTGGTATGTTTGTGCAAACAGGGCATTTTGTTAAAAATGCCCTGAGTGAAAGCGGTAAGCGTGATAAAAGCGTCAATGAAGCCATCACCTGTTACGGCACAGAGTTAAAATCCAACAATACCCGCCTTGCCAAAATGAACCTTGCGATACATGGCATTGAAGGTAAAATCATCGAAAGCAACAGCTTTTATACCGACCCGCATGAACTGGTCGGCAACTGTGATTTTGTGATGGCAAACCCACCGTTTAACGTCAACAAGGTGGATAAGAAAAGTGACTTTGTAAAAAACGACAAACGTCTATTTGATGATGTCGGCATTCCCAAAGCCGATAACGGCAATTACCTGTGGATTCAATACTTCTATCATTACCTCAACGCCAACGGGCGAGCGGGTTTTGTCATGGCAAGTTCGGCAACCGATGCAGGCAATACCGAAAAAGCCATACGCACCAAGCTCATCGAAACAGGCGCGGTGGATTGCATTGTGGCGGTCGGTAATAACTTCTTTTACACCCGTTCACTGCCCTGTCATGTGTGGTTTTTAGATAAAGGCAAACGCGCGGAAAATAAAGACAAAATATTAATGATTGATGCGCGTAACACCTTCCGCAAAGTCAACACCACCATTAGCGATTTCTCCGACGGGCAACTGCGAAACTTTAGCGCGATAATGCAAGCCTACCGAGGCGATAAATCAGCCATTGCAACAGCAAGCCACGCCAACCAACAAGACAGTATTCAACAAGCGAAAGACATACTAAAGAATGTTAAACGATTAAAAAAACAACTCTACAAAACCGTGAAAAACAGGGGGGGTGAGGATAAAGATACACTTGATTTCAATACCGCAAAAAAACAACTAAAACAAAAAATAAAAGACTTAAAACCCGCCAATGATGCCAGCCATGCCGATTGTGAAGCCCTCGTGTCATTATTTGAAAAACCTTTTCCCTTACTCAGTGACTTAATCGAAAAATACAAAACCACACTCGCCGCCGATAAAAAAGCCCTGCTAGAAAAAGAAAAGCAGGATAAAAAAACAGGCAAGAAAAAAGACCCCGCCTTACGCAAACAGCTAGAGCTTAAAAATAAAACCCTGCGCGAACTAGAAGCCCATTATAACGACTATTATCAACAAACCACCCAAAGCCAAGTCGGTGAACCCCTGTATGACTACAAACAAAGCTTAAAAGACTGGCAAAGCTTAAACCAACACTTCCCCGATAATGACTATCAAGACATCGAAGGGCTATGCAAAATAGTCGATTTAGACGAAATAAAAGAAAACGACTACAGCCTAACTCCAGGCCGCTATGTGGGGTATAGCATCCAAATTGATATGGACTTTGATTATCAAGGTCGAATGGCTAAAATACATAAGGAATTGGCAGGGTTGAATAATGAGGCTAATGCGTTGATGGGGTTGATACAGGGTGTGAACTTGTGAGGGAAAGTTGGACTAAAACAAAATTAGAAGATGTAACCTCTTTATTAGGTGATGGCTTGCACGGCACACCTCAATATGATGAAAAAGGAGATTATTATTTTGTAAACGGGAATAATCTCCAAAATGGAAGGATTGTTATTAAGGATGACACAAAACGTATATCTGAAAATGAATATCAAAAAATACGAAAAAACTTGAATGATAGAACTATTCTTGTGGCAATTAATGGAACGCTTGGTAACGTAGGTGTTTATAAGGGTGAAAAGATAGCTCTAGGAAAGAGTGCTTGTTACTTTAATGTCAATCCGAATGTAGATAAGCAGTTTATAAAATATATAATAGTAAGTCCTTTATTTCAAATGTATGCACCTCTATACGCTACAGGGGCGACAATAAAAAATCTTTCTTTAAAGGCTATGAGGAATTTTTCTTTTCCACTCCCCCCACTCCCAACCCAACAAAAAATAGCCCAAATCCTCTCTGCCTATGACGACCTGATTGAAAACAATCTAAAACGCATCAAGCTACTCGAAGAAATGGCACAACAGACCTATGAAGAATGGTTTGTGCGAATGAAATTCCCCAACCATAAAACCACCCCCATTGATGCTGAAACGGGGTTGCCTGAGGGATGGACTAAGCAATTCTGTATTGACGTTATGGAAGTTTTAAGTGGAGGGACACCAAAAACTTCCATAGAAGGATACTGGAACGGAGATATTCAATTTTTCACGCCTAAAGATGCTACTAATGGGATTTATTCTAAAAATACAGAGAAGAGAGTTACCTCTCTTGGGTTAGAAAAATGTAACTCTAAACTCTACCCAAAAGACACTCTTTTTATCACTGCAAGAGGCACAGTTGGAAAATTAAATTTAGCTAGTGAGGCAATGGCTATGAATCAATCTTGTTATGCACTTAAAGCAAAAGAAGGATTAACACAATATTTCCTTTACTGTTCTCTAAGCAAAACAATTGATGCATTTAAAGGAGCTGCCAATGGTGGTGTTTTTGATACTATTGTAGTTGATACATTTAGATATTTACCATTCATTAAACCCTCATTAGAAGTAGTAGGTACTTTCAACGAAAAAACCACTCCTATTTTCAAAAATATTAAAGTTTTATTAGAAAAAAATACTCTACTAAAAGAAGCCCGAGACATCCTACTCCCCCGCCTAATGACAGGCATCATTGATGTCGATAAAATAAAAACACCCAGCTTTAAATCCCCCCATACCGAATTGGAAAACGCATGAATTATACCGTCCCCATGCTACCGCTAAAGCAAGACATTGAAAGCAAAGCGGTATTAAAAAAATGTGCCAAAGCGCATCAAGCACTGGCTGAGCTTAAAGGTATTGTTGCCACTATTCCAAATGAAAGCATTTTAATTAATACTTTGTCGCTACAAGAGGCAAAAGACAGTTCAGAGATTGAAAATATTGTCACCACACACGATGATCTTTTTAGCAGTGATCAGTTTAGCAAACAGTTTGTTAGCATTGCGGCAAAAGAGGTGCTGAACTATGCAACTGCTCTGCAAAGTGGTTTTGAACAAGTTAAGGTGCGTGGGCTATTAACGGCGAATGATATTCAAACAATACAAGCTAATATCGAACAAAATAATGCAGGGTTTCGTAGCCAATCTGGCACGACCTTAAAAAACGAACAATCAGGCGAGGTGATTTATACGCCACCACAAACACACGATGAAATTGTCAGGCTAATGTCAAACCTTGAGCAATACATTAATAACGATGCTTTGTGTGATTGTGATGAGTTAGTAAAAATGGCAGTGATCCACCATCAGTTTGAAAGCATCCATCCCTTTTATGATGGTAATGGGCGAACAGGGCGGGTGATTAATGTCTTGTATTTAATCAAGCAAGATTTACTGACACTGCCCGTGTTGTATTTAAGCCGTTATATCAATCAGCATAAACAAGATTATTATCACTTGCTACAAGTCGTCCGTACAGATGGCGATTGGGAGGCATGGCTATTATTTATGTTGCAGGCAGTTGAGGTGACCTCACGACAAACCACCGATTTAATCAAAGCGATTAAAACCTTGATGCAGTCTTATAAACAACGCCTACGAACGGATCTATCCAAAATTTACAGTCAGGATTTATTAAATAATATTTTTCGCCATCCTTATACCAAAATTGATTTTCTGGTGCGTGATTTACAAGTACACCGAAATACCGCCGCAAAATACTTGGACGCTCTTATTGATTTAGGTTTGCTGTCGCGCCATAAGTTTGGCAAAGAGAACTACTATTTGAATGATGCATTGGTTGATCTGCTTTTAAATAAATCGGGGCAAGCAGATTAAACATGCACACAAAAGCGGTGTTATCTGTACGCGTGACCTTAACATGCACAAGAAACAAGGATTTCTTGTGCATGTTATACTGACATGCACAAGAACACATGAATATGAGGTGATAACAGAATAATGAGCTACGAATATTCAGAAGACGGTTTAGTTGAGGCTGCCACGCAAGAGGTTTTAGAAGACCTTGGTTGGACGGTTGAATATGCTTGGCAAAAAGAGAGTTATTCGAGTTTGCCTGATCGTAGCGATGGGCTGTTGGGGCGTACGGATAAATCAGAGGTAGTTTTGGTGCGTTATTGTTTGGCGGCTTTACGCAAGCTAAACCCTGATCTACCTGATACCGCCTACCAGCAAGCCGTTGAACAAATCAGCCTGAAAATTGCTGATAAATCACTGGCACAGATTAATAAAGAAAGACACCAACTATTGATTAAAGGGGTTGAGGTTAGTTATCAAGATGATAAGGGTGTTTTAACAAAGAAAACACTCAAGCTCTTTGATTTTAAAGACCCTGAAAATAATGATTTTCGTGCTGTACGCCAATTAGAGGTCGTCGGGGCGTTGTATCAGCGTCGCCCTGATATTGTTGGTTTTGTTAATGGGATTCCTCTGGTTTTCTTTGAGCTTAAAGCGCATCACACTGAGTTACGCCACGCTTATGATGATAATTTGAGTGATTATAAAGACGCGATTCCTGAGTTATTACACAACAACGCCTTTATTATTCTAAGCAATGGCACGGATTCACGGGTGGGGACAATTACCAGCCCGTATAAATTCTTTTTAGAGTGGAAACGCATTGAAGAAGACGATGAAGGCGTAGTCAGCCTTGATACTTTGTTACGTGGAACCTGTGATAAAACCCGCTTGCTGGATATTTTAGAAAACTTTTTATTATTTGATGGCGAGGGTAATGATGTCACCAAGTTGATGGCTAAAAATCATCAGTTTATTGGTGTTAACAAGGTGGTTGATCGCGCTAAAAACTTATCGGATTTAAAACAAAAGCTGGGTGTATTTTGGCATACGCAAGGTTCGGGTAAATCCTATTCTATGGTGTTTATGTGCCAGAAGATTTTGCGTAAATATGGCGGTGGTATTACTTTTTTGATTGTGGTGGATCGCTCAGAACTGGAAAACCAGTTATATGATGATTTTACGGGCGTGGGTGCGGTCACAGAAAAAAATGTACGTGCAAAAAGCCGTGTGCATTTGCGCGAGTTGTTGGCTGAAAACCATCGTTATGTATTCACCCTTATTCATAAGTTTTCGATTAATCCTAAAAAAGAAAAAGAATATCCACTGATAACCGAGCGCGATAATATTATTGTTATATCCGATGAGGCTCACCGAACACAGGGCGGCACGTTTGCGCGCAATATGCGTTTTAATGGTATCCCTAATGCCACATATCTTGGGTTTACTGGCACGCCTTTGATCGATAAAGAAAAGCATCTAACCGAGCAGATTTTTGGTGGCTATGTATCGGTTTATGATTTTAAACGCTCGATTGATGATGGCTCGACTTTGCCCTTGCGCTACCTAAACCGTGGCGAAAAACTGGATATTGAAAACCCTGATCTTGATGAGCGCATGGCAGAGATTATCAATAATGAAGAGCTGGACGAAGACCAACGCCGTAAATTAGAGCGTGAGTTTAAGCGTGATTACCCTATTTTAACTTCTGATGATCGGCTAGAAGCCATCGCAAAAGATTTAGTCTGGCATTTTAATGAGCGTGGTTATCAAGGCAAAGCCATGTTTGTGGCATTAGATAAACCCACCGCCGTGCGTATGTATGAATATGTGATGGCGTTTTGGCCAGAGTATTGTACTGAATTAAAACAACGTATTAAAAATGCAGAAGATGAACAACAGGCGGTACAGCTAAAACACCATTTAAAACGGGTAGAAGAAACGGAAGTGTGTGTGGTGGTAAGTTCTGAACAAAATGAGGTTAAAAAGTTTGAGAAACTAGGCTTGGATATTGCTACACACCGCAAAAAAATGGTGTCGCGTGACCTTGAAGTAGAATTTAAAGATGATGATAATCCATTCCGCCTAGCTTTTGTTTGCGCCATGTGGATAACAGGTTTTGATGCACCGTGCGTATCAACCGTTTATTTAGACAAGCCCATACAAGGGCACACCTTGATGCAAACCATCGCGCGCGCTAACCGTGTGTATGATGATGAAAAAGAAAATGGTTTAATTGTTGATTATGGCAATGTGTATAAACAATTAGAAAAAGCGTATTCGGTTTATGGTGAAGGTGACAAGGGCAATGGTGGTAAAGGTGGGGGTGATGGCACTGAAGAACCCCAAAAGCCTGTCGAATTATTGCAAGAAATGGCAGATGAGATTCAATATGCTATTACGGTTGTAAACGAGTTTTTACAAGAAGTGCAGTTTGATATTGAGACTTTGATCAATGCTGAAACGGCAATGATAAAGCTATCAAAAATCAGCGAAGCAACCAATGCTGTTTGTTTAAATGAAACTACGCGCACTCAATTTGAAGTGGCGGCGCGCGAGGTGTTTCGCAAATACAAAGCCTTATACCCTGAAGCAGAGTGTAAGCCCTTCACACCTCAATTTAATGCAATAGAAGCCATTTACGGACAGTTAAATCAAAAAACTAAGAAAGCTGATATAACCGAAGTGATGATGTTATTACAGCAAGAAGTCAATATGAGCATCTCGCTAGAAGAGAATGTTGTGCGTGATTCGGATTATGTTGATTTGGGAAATTTAGATTTTGATAAACTACGCGCGGCCTTTGCAAAGTCTAATAATAAAAATGCTGTGGTGTTTAATCTGCAAGAAGCGATTGATAAAAAGCTGGAACAGATGATTAATCAAAACCCTATTCGTTTACAGTTTTATGAAAAATATAAAGAGATTATTGCAGAATACAATGAAGGCAAAGATTTGAAAGCCGTTCAAAAAGCATTTGATGATTTAAGCGACTTTATGAAAAATGAATTAACGCCCGAACTTGAACGCGCTGTACGTGAAGAGCTGGATGAGGAAACACTGGCAATTTATGATTTGCTAAAGAAGCCAACATTAACTAAAAAAGAAAAAAAGGATGTTAAAAAAGTCGCTAAAACCACTTTGGAGGTATTAAAGGCAGAAAAACTAAAGCTGGAACACTGGCGTGAAAGTACGCAGATAAGGGCGCAAGTGAAAATAACGATAAATCAGTCATTACAATATTTACCACAAGATCCTTACCCTGACGATGAATTGGAGTTGTTAAGCCAAGAGGTATATCAACATATCCATTCGCACTATCAAGGTGCTGGGATGAGTAGTTATGGGAGCTTTGATGGTCGTTACTAGCCATACTTTTTTATTAATATTCTTATGATTTAGTCTGTAAGTCACAGCCTGATCGAAAACCATGTTTAATTTATCCTTTAATACCTACACTGGAGAAGACAATTATTGGCGCTCAAGCCTGCTTGTTAGGTTTGATGATGCTGTAAAATTTCTTTGTTCTGGTGATCAAGTTTGTTCGAATAATCAATACTCTATAGGCAAGCAATGTATCAACCATAGTTTTGATAGCGCTGCGGTAAAATATCTTGATGAAGACTTGGACGATTGGTTAAATACAGAATTAATTACGCTTGAAGCACAGTGCCCTACTATCCTAACAGCTGTACATGCCGAGAAATATTATTGCATCAGCAAGTTAGAAAGGCAGGGGATAAAAGTTTCTGTGGTTACGACAGCAGGCATACAATCGAACGCTGTGAACGTGCACCATGATCGAAGCCCTCATGATCTAAATATTAATCAACAGACTGCAAAAATAGGCACGATTAATATTGTTTTGTGTACTAATATCAACCTAACAGAAGCCGCAATGGCGCAAGCGCTAGGCATTGTTTATGAAAGTAAAGCGGCGTTATTTTATGATAACGGCTGGAAAAGTAGCTACTCCAATCATATTGCAACGGGTACCGGAACGGACTCTGTCATTATTGCTTCAAGTACCAATAAGCGCGCTGCTCAAGCAAACTATGCAGGCTCACACTCGATATTTGCTGGCATGGTCTCAGAACTTATTAGAGACTCGATTGAGTGCTCGGTTAATAAAAGTCGAGCTGCAATAAGGTAACTGATTTATGTCTTGTTTGATGGTACAAGGTACAACCTCTGATGCTGGCAAAAGCATTTTGGTAGCAGGTTTGTGTCGGGTGTTTCAGCGCCGAGGCTTATCGGTTGCCCCGTTCAAGCCACAAAACATGGCACTTAATAGTGCGGTTACTCCAGATGGTGGTGAGATTGGTCGGGCGCAAGCTTTACAAGCGCAGGCGGCTGGTGTTCCATTATCTGTTCACATGAATCCTGTTTTACTTAAACCCAATACAGACACGGGCGCGCAGGTTATTATCCAAGGGCATTCGATTGGTAATATTGAAGCCCTGGCCTATCACGAATACAAACCTAAAGCCGCTGAAGCTGTTTTTGAATCGTTTAAAATACTTTCCGAAGAATACTCGAATATTCTGATAGAAGGCGCGGGTAGCCCCGCCGAAATTAATTTACGCAAAGGTGATATCGCCAATATGGGCTTTGCTTTACGCGCTAAATGCCCGGTTATAATTATTGCTGATATTGACAAAGGCGGTGTTTTTGCGCATTTAGTGGGCACCCTTGAACTGTTATCAAAAGAGGAGCAGGCGCTGGTTAAAGGGTTTGTGATTAACCGTTTTCGTGGCGATATTGCTTTATTACAAGATGGCTTAGATTGGCTAGAAGACTTCACCGGAAAGCCAGTTTTAGGCGTATTACCCATGTTGCATGGTTTGCATCTGGATGCCGAAGATGCTGTACCAGAGAATATTCTGAGTACTGAGGATAAATTTAAAATAATTATTCCCCGTTTACCTCACATCAGTAACCACACCGATTTTGAACCATTACGCTTGCACCCTGAGCTTGACTGCCAATATATTTCTCATCATGAAGAAATCCCACCCGCCGACTTAATCATTCTACCCGGTAGTAAAAACGTAGGTTTTGACCTTGCCTGGTTAAAATCACAAGGCTGGCAAGAGGCATTTGAGAAACACTTACGCTACGCAGGAAAAGTAATTGGGATTTGTGGTGGCCTACAAATGCTGGGGCATAAAATTCATGATCCACTGGGTATCGAAGGCGAACCACAAACACATACAGGATTTGGCTTATTGGATTTTGAAACAACCTTACAGACGAGTAAAAATCTCAGTAATGAAACAGGAAAACTGGCTTTTCTGGATGACAATATTCACGTTAAAGGCTATGAAATCCATGCTGGAGTAACCACCGGTGATGCATTAAATACTCCCGCACTTTTTCTGAATAACGCTTCAGGCAGTAAAACAGATGGCGCCATATCAGCTGACAATCAGCTATTTGCGTGTTATTTACATGGCTTATTTGATGAGCCAAACGCACTGCAAGCTTTAATAAATTGGGCGGGCAAAAAGACCACTCAAACCTTTGATATAAACATTCAACGTGAAGAACAGCTAGAACGACTAGCTGATGCTATTGAGGAGCATTTAAACATGGATAAAATTTTACACATTTCAGGGCTACACCAATGAAGCCTTTTGTTTGCGTATGGAGTGGTGGCAAAGATGCTTGTTTAGCAATGTATCGGATGAGCTTGGCAGGCATAAAACCCAGTTATTTACTCACCATGATGGAAGCCGATGGTGTTACCTCTCGCGCCCATGCGCTGCCGTTAGAATTACTTGAACAGCAAGCCACCGCACTAAGCCTGCCGTTTTTAGCACAACCGGCAGAGGATTATAAACGCGCTTACCTTGATGCATTAGCCACACTAAAAAATCACGGCATAAGTGATGCTGTATTTGGTGATATTGACCTGCAAGCACATAAAGATTGGCAAGAAGAAATCGGTGAACTGGCTGACTTTACTATGCACTTCCCTCTTTGGGAGGAAGGCCACGACAAGCTTGTACATGAATTTTTAGATGCAGGTTTTGAAACC
>JALSJU010000055.1 GCA_026989145.1 Thiotrichaceae bacterium | reverse complement strand
TAATCTCATGGACTTCAGATTTTAATAAACTAAAGTTAAATAGTTGCTCTAACCAATGCACGACATCGGTAATATTATTGGCTACAAGCAGACCGATGACAACGCCAATAAGCGTACCAATAAGCCCTAATAAACTGCCTTGAACAACAAAAATACGCATAACTTGGCTCGGTGACATCCCCATGGTGCGCAAGATCGCAATGTCAGATTGCTTTTCGGTTACCATCATAATGAGTGTAGAGACTAGGTTAAATGCTGCCACCGCTATTATCAAAAGAACCACTAAAAACAACATACTTTTTTGCAGCTGAATGACTTTAAATAAGTTGGCATTGGATGTTTTCCAATTGGTTATCACGTACTCTTCTTTATATTTATCTTGTACATCAGCGATTGCAAAGCTGGCTTGTTTAGCTTTGAATGCATCATTTAATTGTATATGCAAGCCTGTTACATCACCGTTTAAGTTAAACGTTTCTAAGGCATCATCCAAATGGACATAAGCATAGGCGCTGTCAAAGATTTGTTTATCGACTTTAAAAGTAGCTACAACGGTAAAGTCTTTGAGGATCGGTGAGGTATCAACTTCGGGTGCTTGAGTGTTGCTTGCACTAGCACTGCTAAAGCTTTGTTTATTCGGGCTTAATAGTGTTATTGAATCACCAATATTAATATCTAGATTTTTAGCTAAGGTTTCGCCGAGTATAATATTGTAATCCCCTGCTGTTAGCTTTTCCAAACTATTAGCGGGTGTCATATGTTGGTTGAGCGTACTGATGTCTTTTTCTAAGTTTGGTAGGACAGCCTGTAAGAAGGTTGCTTGAACCTTATTCTCTTCTTTTAGCATTACTTGTTTTTCAATAAATGGCGCAACCGCGACTACATCTTTGGTTTCTAAGATTTGTTTGCGTCGCTGTTGCCAGCGCGGCAGACTCCAATCCGCATCCGATAAGGTTACATGCGAAAACATGCCTAAGTAACGCTCGCGCATCCCCGACTCATAACCGTTCATTAACGATAAAACCGTAATTAAAACAATAATCCCTAAGGCGATACCGATGACAGATGCTAAGGATATGAATGAAATGAAGTGGTTATCACGCTTTTCTTTGGTATAACGCAAACCCATAAAAATACTGAGTGGTTTAATCATTAGTCATACCTCAGCGCGCCAGCGGGTTGAACTTTTGCGGCTCGGCTTGCGGGGTAAAGCGTGGCAAGTATCGCCAACACAAAGGCTAAAACAGCAATACCGATGACCTGAGGTGCTTTAATTAACGTTGGTAAGGTTGAATCAACAAACACATCGGGAGACATGATTTGAATATTGAATAAGCTTTCAATGGCACTTAGAACAGCTCCTACATTTGCCGCCAAAAGCACCCCGAGAATGGCGCCTATTACAGCACCGACAAAACCAATGATGGTTCCTTGCACCATAAATATTCGGCGTATTTGACCAGCAGACATGCCTTGGGTACGCAATATAGCAATATCAGATTGCTTATCATTAACCACCATAACTAAGGTGGAAACCAGGTTAAATACGGCCACCAAAACAATCAAAAACAGTATAAAAAACATCACGATTCGTTCTGTTTTCATGACTTGAAACAGCGCTTTGTTCTCATCACCCCAGTCTTTTACGACAAACTGATCGCCTAACTTAGTTTGTAGCTGTTGAGCAAGTGCGGGGGCTTTAAATAAATCATCCAGTTTTAAGCGAATTCCGGTCACATCATCTTTGCTGCGAAATAATTTCGCTGCATCACGCATATGAATAAAAGCCGTTGAACCATCGTATTCGGGCATTTTAATGCGGTAAACGGCTGACACCGTAAAGCGCTTACTGCGTGGCATCATGCCTGCTGGGGTAACACGAATTTGCGGTGTAATTACGGTAACTTTGTCGCCTGGGAAAACGCCCAACTGTTCAGCCAAACCAACACCTAGGGCGATAGAATAGCCACGCGGTGTAAGATTCTCAAAGCTGCCTTCAATCATATGTTTATTTACGTCGCCCACATTATTTTGTTGTGCAGGATCGATGCCTTGAATTAACACGCCTTTCATTTCCCCATTGGCTGTAATCATGACTTGTTTTTGAATATACGGCGCGGTACTTTGTATGTTTGAGTTTTTAGAGAGTTGTGTCTGTGTCGCCCGCCAATCAGAAAGTTGTCCATTTATCCCAGAAACCGTGACATGTGAAACCATGCTGAGTATTCTATCCCTGAACTCTTTTTCAAAACCGTTCATAACGGATAGCACGGTAATAAGAACCAGTACGCCAAAGATTATCCCCAGCATTGACGCTAGTGATATAAAGGAAATGAAGCTATTATTCTTATTCTTTGAACGGGTGTAACGTAAGCCGACAAAGAGTTCAATTGGTTTAAACATGGTTGCAGATTATAGCCTGACCTAACGATTACAAGAAACAATAACAAACAGATTTAAAACTAAAAATTAATAATAAGAGAGAGAAAACGATGAACACTAAACCCCTGTTCCTCAGTATCGCGTTAGCCCTGAGCCCACTAGCACTAATGACATCAACACATGCCGATATTTTAAAAATTGGCCCTAACGCTAAGGTATTAACAAAAGCGGATGCACCAAAACATGGTGATAGCATGAGTAGCGTTGCACAGAAATTTGGTCAAGCGCAAAGTGTTAAGACTTCAAAAGGAAAAATTACTAAGACCAATCCACAAATAACTCGATGGGATTACCCTCACCTTTCGGTTTATTTTGAAAATTCACACGTGATTCATAGCGTTGTTAGAAAATAGTTTTTAACATGAGACCTTTGCACGAGTTGCAGTGAAAGAGGCGGCTAAAGCTTCAATACATAACGAAGTTATCCGCTTAACCCACATGTCTGCAATGAAATGAGTGGAATTAGTCATATTACGTCCTATCAAGTCGTGCAAAGATCTCTAAAGATTTTTTTTGGTACGTAATTAGTCCTTCTCTTCTATCCAGTTCATTTGAATAGACTCTAAAATCTTTTCATTAGATTTCTCAGGGTCATCTTCAAAACTATCTAGTTTGCAAACCCACTCGTGCAAGTCAGTGAAACGAACATATTGTGGGTCAACATCAGGATGAGCTTCGTCGAGTTCGATAGCAAGGTCGAGAGTGTCTGTCCATTTATATTTCATTATTAGTTTCTTCCGTGTTATTCCGCACTAACCGATGGATACGATGTATTAATGGTTTTCTGAAACCATATTTATGGTGTACTTTGGCATTTCAAGTACCAAATCTTCAGTCCCTATTTTTGCCTGACAACTCAAACGAGAATCTGGGTCGACACCCCATGCCTTATCTAAATAATCTTCTTCAAGGTCGCTAGCTTCTTCTAAGGAATCAAAGCCTTCACGTACGTAAATATGACAGGTTGTACAGGCACAAGACTTCTCACAAGCATGTTCAATATCTATATGATTAGCCAAACCTGCATCACACAGTGTTGTACCTGTTTCTGCTTCGAACATCGCACCATCAGGGCAGAGTTCTTCGTGCGGTAAGAAAATAATTTTCGGCATGATTTTGTTGTTCTCTAGTTATCGGTGTCCGCAAAGTCTGAAACACTCTGACCTTGCATGGCTGTTTTTACATTGTCGTTCATTCGACGTGCTACGTAAAATTCAGCTACTTTTTCCATGTGTTTAGTAGCTAGTTTTACTTCGACCGAATCCTGACTATTTTCTTTAATATCGTGTAATTTACTGCGTGCTTCTAACAATAGCGTAACTTCATCTTCATTAAGCATTTTATCTGCATCTGTCTTCATCGCAGAGTCAAGTGCTTCTAATGTTCTATCCGCTTCAACTAACTGCTCTCTTAAACGACGCGCTTCCATATCGGCTTTAGCATTATCCATAGAATCACGAATCATGCCTTCAATTTCTGTATCCGTTAAACCGTACGATGGCTTAACAGCGATATTTGATTTTATCCCCGTGGTTTCTTCTTCGGCTTCTACATTAAGTAAGCCATCCGCATCTACTTGAAAAGTAACCTTTATACGTGCAGCACCAGCTACCATTGGGGGTATACCTTTTAATGCAAACTTTGCCAATGAACGATTTTCTTCAACTGTTTCACGTTCACCCTGCAATATATGTATAGTCATTGCAGTTTGATTATCTTTGAATGTAGTGAATTCTTGTGCACGTGCTATCGGAATCGTAGTATTTCGTGAGATTACTTTTTCAACCAAGCCACCATATGTTTCTAGGCCTAAAGAGAGTGGAATCACATCAAGTAAAAGCATCTCTTCATCAGGTTTATTACCTGCTAAAACATCGGCTTGTAATGCGGCACCAATTGCTACGACCTTGTCAGGATCAATATCAACCAAAGGTGGTTTGTCAAAAAATACAGCCACTTGTTCACGAATCACTGGCATGCGGGTGGAGCCACCAACCATAACTACATCATGTACTTGTTCTTTACTAAGGCCAGCATCTCGCAACGCACGACGACACGCTAGTAGTGTTTTTTTAACAAGAGACGCGACCAGTTTATCAAATTGTGCCCGACTTAACGTGCTCTGCCAACTTTCTAAACTCACATTAACATTATCTTTATTGGTGAGCGCCTCTTTCACTCGACGTGCTTCGCTCATTGCATGGTGCGTTAAATCACTGTCAGATTCTTGAAGTATCCATGTAGCTATTGCATGATCAAAATCATCACCGCCCAACGCAGAGTCGCCACCGGTGGCCATAACTTCGAACACACCTTTATTGAGTTTAAGGATTGAAATATCAAATGTCCCTCCCCCTAAATCATAAACAGCGATAATACGCTCATCAAGCTCATTCTTTTGATCTAAGCCATAGGCTACCGCAGCAGCGGTAGGCTCATTAAGCAAACGAAAAACATTCAGATCAGCTAGACGCGCAGCATCCTTTGTGGCTTGACGTTGCGCTTCATCAAAATAAGCAGGCACGGTAATCACCACACCTTTCAATGGCCCACCCAATGAATCTTCTGCACGGTTCTTTAAGGTTTTTAATATTTCAGCAGAGACTTCGATAGCCGTAACATTACCAGCAATTGTTTGAATTTTAGGAACATTAGAATCGGCATCTGAAAAATTATACGGCAGTGAGCCGCCTAGCGTTTTGATATCCCCTACGGCACGCCCTAGCAGACGCTTTGCTGATGATATCGTATTATTAATATCATCGAGTTGTACATTTTTAGCAATTTTACCAACTTCTATTTTGCCATTTTCACAATATCGCACAACAGAAGGTAACAATGATTCACCTGTTTCGTCAGCTAGAGTTTCTGCTCTTCTATTATCCCCATCACCTTCATGAATCGAAGTCGCTCGAACGGTAGCTACTAGTGAATTGGTTGTACCTAAATCGATACCTGCCGCAAGCTGTTTTCCTTGTGCATCAATAGATGTAGTTTCACCGGGTTCTGATATTTGAAATAATGCCATACGTTATTGTAAACGATTAAAACAAATCGTCTTCTAGTTGCTCTGTTATTTGTTTAGATTGTTGACATAAGCGCTCAAAAAACTTCATTTTTAAAACGGCTTCTTTAGCAGCATCTAAGTTTTTAGCGGCTAACTGATCTACAAAATCATCTTTCAAAGCATCAGCCTCGCCACTAATTTCTTGGGCTAAGTCATCAATTCTTGCTAAGGGGTCTTGTGCGTTGCCGACCTCTTCTAATGCTTCACGGATTTCCATTTGATGCATTAAAAATACGCCATCGCTGGTAGTATCGACTTCGTCATCAAAATCAACTCCTGCCAGTTTTAACAAATAGCGTGCACGTAAACGTGAGGACCTTAAAGTTTCATTAGCTTCATTGATAAAGCCAGTAGTTTGAATAGCTACAAGACGATCTTTATCATTTGCATCAACGAAACGATCGGGGTGGTATTTTGCTTGAAGCTCGCGAAATGCAGAGCCTAATGTCGTGAAATCTATATCAAACGTTTCGGGCAAGCCAAAAAGCGAAAAGTAGTTTTGTTTAAAGTCGAGCATGAAAAACTATCCGGTAATCATCAATGGGGCTTGAAAAAATTCTAGCTGGATGGCTTACTATAAAAATAAATTAAAAGAACCTTTGTAGAAGACCCGAAATAGTCTTTTATAGTATTAAACGGTAAAACTTTCTCCACACCCACACTCACCAGATTCGTTAGGGTTATTAAATTTAAAACCTTCATTTAAGCCCTCTTTAGTATAATCCATTTCGGTACCATCAAGGTAAACTAAACTTTTAGGGTCAATAATAATCTTAAGCCCATGATCTTCAAATACCGTATCGGTTTCTTCAATTTCATCTGCAAACTCAACCACATATGCCATACCAGAACAGCCATAAGTCTTCGTTGCTAGACGCAAACCTACACCTTTGCCACGATCAGCAAGAAAAGCACTAACACGCTCCGCTGCAGCATCTGTAAATGTAATTGCCATCTTAGTTTACCTAACGATTACTGTTTAGATTGAAAATCTGCAACAGCTGCTTTAATTGCATCTTCAGCTAACACTGAGCAGTGAACTTTAACGGGTGGAAGTTCAAGCTCATCAGCGATATCAGTATTTTTAATCGCTTTAACTTCTTCCAGCGATTTACCTTTAACCCACTCTGTAAGAAGACTTGATGATGCAATTGCAGAACCACAACCATACGTTTTAAACTTCGCATCTTCGATGATGCCATCAGCGCCAACTTTAATTTGTAGCTTCATTACATCGCCACATGCTGGAGCGCCGACCATGCCGGTTCCTACATCTGTAGCGTCTTTGTCCATTGCGCCCACATTACGTGGGTTTTCATAATGATCAATTACTTTTTCTGAATATGCCATAATTTTATCCTCTAAAGTCTCGATGACTTAATTAGTTGTTTGTATACTATTAATGTGCGGCCCATTCGACAGTACTCAAGTCGATGCCATCTTTAAACATATCCCAAAGTGGTGATAAGTCGCGTAATTTTTCTACTGCATCGCGTGTTTGCGCGATAGCATAATCGACTTCTTCCATGGTTGTAAAACGACCAATGGTAAAACGAAGTGAACTATGGGCTAGCTCATCATTACGCCCTAATGCGCGCAATACATAGCTTGGCTCTAAAGAGGCACTGGTACAGGCTGAGCCTGAGGATACAGCAATACCTTTTAGAGACATCATTAAGCTTTCACCCTCAACATAGTTAAAGCTGATATTTAAGTTGCCTGCGATACGTTGTTCTAAGTCACCATTCACATAGACTTCTTCCATGTCTTTAAAACCATCGTAAAGATGGTTACGCATCATTAACAAACGATCATTCTCAGTTGCCATTTCTTCTTTTGCAATTTTAAAGGCTTCACCCATACCAACAATTTGATGAGTGGCTAACGTTCCAGAACGCATTCCTCGCTCATGCCCACCACCATGCATTTGAGCTTCAATACGGATGCGTGGCTTGCGACGAACATATAGTGCACCAATACCTTTTGGGCCATAAATCTTGTGAGCAGAAAAACTCATTAAATCAACTTTAAGTTCGCTTAAGTCAATCGGTACTTTACCCGCACTTTGAGCCGCATCCACATGGAATACAATTTTATTTTCACGGCATAACTCACCAATGGCAGCAATATCTTGAATCACACCAATTTCATTATTCACATGCATGATTGATACCACCGTAGTATCATCGCGAATTGCATCCTTTAATACATGAATATCAAGCAAGCCATCATCTTTAGGGTCAAGGTAAGTCACCTCAAAACCTTCGCGTTCTAACTGGCGACAGGTATCAAGTACTGCCTTATGCTCAGTTTTCATGGTAATAATATGCTTACCTTTACGGGTATTAAAGTGTGCAGCTCCTTTTATCGCCAAATTATCAGATTCAGTTGCACCACTGGTCCAAACGATCTCGCGAGAATCTGCATTGATTAAGTCTGCCACATCTTGACGTGCTTGTTTAACGGCATCATCCGCATCCCAACCAAAGGTATGACTGCTGGATGCAGGATTACCAAATGCCGTATCAACGGTTAAATACTGAGCCATTTTATCCGCAACACGTTGATCAGTTGGGGTAGTTGCTGAGTAATCCATGTAAATGGGGGTAATTATAGTGCTCATGATTTTGTATCCTGCTTTATCTTACTTCTGGTAAATTAATTAAACTTTCATTTTTCTTCAAGTTCTGACGTGTCGCAACTTCCAAAACCTCTCGTTTATTCATCATGTCTTGCAATGAAATATCATCAAGAAAACTCTGTATTCGGTTACTTAAGTCAAGCCATAAATTATGCGTTAAACAACGTTTGTTGGTATCATGACAGCCACCAGCCGCATTACCACAGTTAGTGACATCAAGGTTTTCATCGACTGCCATAATAATATTTGACACGGCTATTTCGCTGGGTGCACTGCTCAGGCTATATCCACCACCAGGCCCCCTAATACTATTCACTAAGCCTTGTCTACGTAACTTTGAAAATAGTTGCTCTAAATAAGACAAAGAAATATCTTGGCGTTCAGAAATTTCAACCAATGAAACGGGTCCATTACCCGCATGCAATGCAAGGTCTAGCATTGCTGTTACTGCGTAACGTCCTTTTGTAGTAAGTTTCATGATTATGTATGCTCTAACTTTGAATAAATAGCCGTATTAACTACTCACTAAAGTTTAGAGTACCTGACTATTGCAGTCAAGTATTGTGCATGCCTCTATAATATAGAGTAACTCACTGTAAAACTATTCAGCATAAAAAACAGATAAGCGCGTTATAACAACGCTACAAGGATCTAATAACAACATAAATGTTATTTAATATTTAGGGAGTAAAAGTAATAATTACCCTAGTAAGTACCCATGAATTCAGTTTTCTGAAAGTATTTACACATGAAAAATATGATATGAGAAGTGGATTATTAATATTTGGTATTATTTTTTGCAGAGAGTTGCTTATAATGGCTTAAAGTAGCTTCGAACTCCTTATGAATCTTATCTTTTTCAACACGGTTTTCAGTAATTGCCTGTTGATAAATTTTCAAGTTATCGAGTACATCTTCAATCTCTTTAGCTACAGCATCTTTATATTTAAGATCTTTCATTCGCTCATGATCATTTTCAAGCTTCTCAAGCTTTTGAGACTGTTTTTTATGGCGTGCTTTTAATAAGTCAATTGTCAATTGAGCAAGACGGAACTTAGCCTCATAGGCTCTTACGAGTTCTTTTTCTGTGTTATAAACGGTCAATAAACGACTATCTTCTAGGTCACGCAGCTCTTGGCTTTTAGAATTTTTGGCTTGAGCCCTTTTTCGCTCATCTTCTATAAGCTTTAGTTGGTAAATTTTTCTTTGCTCTTCTGCTGAAATAACAATTTTCTTTTTTATGCCATTTTTATCTAATTCAATATGCCCTAGTTGAGCATCTGATGCAGGAATACTCCCAGAATAATTGACCTTACCAGAATCATCTGTCCACCTGTACAGCGCAGCGTTCGCAGAGAAACTCCAACACACAAGTATCCCAATAATTATATTTTTGTTATTTTTAAAAGTCATTGTAATTTACTTAGTAAGTTCAATATAACGTAGTAAGTTAGATTCAAAATCAGTTTTCAAGCTTAATAGCTCCTTGTTATTCTCCTTTAATGCTTTTTCATACTGATCTATTGTTTGTTTTATATTGACAACTTTAAGTTCATTTTCCTTTTTCAAATTTAACTTATCAACTCTTTCTTGCAGACGCTTCTTATGTGCTAATAAAATATTTGAGTTACCTTTTAACATTTTAATTTTGGTCTCAAAATAATTCATTATTTCTTGTTTATTTTCATAGGTTGATAATAATTGTTGATCTAGCTTATATTGCTTAGCTCGTTTTTTACGAAGCGCATTCTCAATTTTCTCCTGAGCCTCTTCTTTTTGAGCCTGTAATTCAAGCTCCTTTTGAAGTGCTATTTTCGCAGCAGGGTCGAGTTCTTTTTGCGTAATGCCACTTTTATCTATTTTAGTATGTGCTTTTTTTGATGCAGCAACAGGAACTTTGTCAGAAAAATGAACTTCACCTTTATCATCAACCCAGCGGTATAAACCCGCAGATGCAAAGCTTGATACTAAGATGAGTGTTGTAGTTATTAGGGTTTGTGTTTTAATTTTCATTACCACAGTTTTCCAATTTATTTTGATTGTTGATCTGATATTATCATATTTCAATTTAAGGGTAATAAATTCCCGACGAACGTACTTATCAAAAAAATATTCTTCCACAAGCCGTTAAAATACTATGAAACGATTAAATATTATGAAACCTTACCAACAAGAATTCCTAAATTTCGCATTACAAAACCATGTTTTAAGTTTTGGTGAATTCACCTTAAAATCCGGTAGATTAAGCCCCTACTTCTTTAACTTTGGTTTATTTCAAACAGGTTCATCGTTAGCAAAGTTAGGTGATTATTACGCGCAAACAATAGTCGATTCAAAATTACAGTTTGATATGTTATTTGGTCCTGCTTATAAGGGCATTCCGCTGGTTTCAGTAATAGCCGCAACACTGTATGAAAAACATGGTGTTGATTACCCTTATGCTTACAACCGTAAAGAAGTGAAAGATCACGGAGAAGGGGGAAATATTGTGGGCGCACCATTAACAGGTAAAGTATTAGTTGTTGATGATGTCATTAGTGCAGGCACAGCGATACGAGAAGCCGCTGACATTGTGCATGATAATAACGCTAGGCTGGCTGGCATAGCTATTTCTCTCGACCGTCAAGAAAAAGGCATGGGAGAAAAGTCTGCGGTACAAGAAGTTGAAGAGGCATACGATATTTCAGTGCTGAAAATAATTGGCTTAGATCATGTGATACAACATATAGAAACAACTGACAATGATCCGAAATTATTAGAGGTAATTACCGCCTACCGTGAGCAGTACGGCGTTTCCTAACTCAACTTTATTAACAACCGATTTACAAAGAAGCAATGCGCTCTATCGACTGTTCAAGGTTCTCCATACTGGTCGCAAATGACAAACGAATATGACCGACCAAACCAAATGCACTGCCTGGTACCAATGCCACGCCCGTCTTATCTAATAAATGCTCGGCAAGTTCAGTATCATTGGTCACCCCATCAACTCGTGCTATCAAGCCTTCAACATTAGGAAAGCTATAAAACGTCCCATCGGAAGGCAAACAATCAACACCCTCGATAGCATTGAGAGCTTTAACAACATAATCATGACGCTCTTTAAAAGCTTTTAGCATGGGGCGTAAACAGGTTTGATCACCATTCAGTGCCTCAACCGCAGCATATTGTGAAATTGAGGTTGGGTTAGAGGTACTCTGCCCCTGTATTTTCTTCATGCCTTTTATAAGCTCAACTGGTCCACCCGCATAACCAATGCGCCAACCTGTCATTGCATAGGCTTTTGAAACCCCATTTAATACAACACAACGGTCAACCAACTCAGGTGTTTCATTAAGAATATTTGTAAAAACCTTTTGTTCACCCTCTTTCTGATCTAGGTTACCAAATAAAATTAGCTCGTACATATCATCGGTGGCAACAATAATATCGGGATGTTTTAATAAAACCTTACCCAAAGCAGCTAGCTCTTGTTTAGAATAAGAAACGCCGGTTGGATTAGAAGGACTGTTGATCACAAACAATCGAGTCTTATCTGTGATAGCGTTTTCAAGCATTTCAGCCGTCAGCTTAAAATTATTCGACTGCCCTGCTTCCACAATCACGGGCGTCCCACCCGCTAATAACACCATATCAGGATAAGACACCCAATACGGCGCAGGAATAATCACCTCATCGCCATCATTAAGTAGCGCCTGACATAAATTAGAAAAACTCTGCTTACCACCACAAGAAACCAAAATTTGATCAGGCTCATAGTCCAACTGATTATCGCGTTTAAACTTTTTGATAATGGCATCTTTAAGTTCTGGGATTCCATCAACCGCTGTATAACCGGTATTATTGTTCGTAATCGCCGCAATACCCGCTTCTTTAATATGTGCAGGCGTTGGAAAATCAGGCTGACCGACGCCTAAATTGATAATATCTTGACCTTCTGCTGCAAGTTTTTGAGCCAAAGCACTAATGGCTAAAGTTGGTGAAGGTTTAACGCGCTGAACACGATCTGAAAGCTGAATGGCCATGAAAAATCCTAAATAATTATCGCTTAATGAAAGCATGGAATATACTCTATCCACACCCTGAGTAAAGCTTAAAATATGAAACAGATTTTTGATCTACATACAGAATTTGAACCTGCTGGCGATCAGCCCACCGCAATCAAATCTTTAGTCGATGGCTTAAATGATGGCTTAATGCATCAAACCTTATTAGGGGTTACGGGCTCGGGTAAAACTTTTACCATGGCAAACATCATTGCCCAAACGCAGCGCCCCACCATCATCATGGCGCATAACAAAACCTTGGCAGCTCAGCTCTATGGTGAGATGAAAGAGTTTTTTCCTAACAACTCAGTAGAATATTTTGTCTCCTACTATGACTATTACCAGCCTGAAGCATTTGTACCAGCCTCGGGGGTTTATATCGAAAAAGATGCCTCTATTAATGAGCACATTGAACAAATGCGGCTGTCTGCCACCAAAGCTTTAATGGAAAGCACTGATACCATCATTGTTGCCACTGTTTCAGCCATTTATGGTTTGGGTGACCCAAAATCATATTTAAAAATGATGCTTCACCTTGATCGGGGCGAGAAAATTGATCAGAGAGCCATTATTCATCGCTTAGTTGAACTCCAATACACCCGCAACGATATTGAGCTATCCCGTGGTACGTATCGTGTGCGCGGTGATGTGATTGATGTACACCCCGCAGATTCAGATATCGAGGCAGTACGGATTGAGTTATTTGATGATGAAGTCGAACAACTCAGCTATTTTGACCCTCTGACGGGGGAAATTTTACGCAAAGCCCCACGCCTGACCATTTACCCCAAAACACACTATGTCACGCCACGTCAGGTTATGTTAGATGCGGTTGATAAAATCAAAGTTGAGTTAAAAGATCGTTTAGAAGAACTGCATGAAAATAACCGACTGGTCGAAGCGCAGCGACTAAAAGAACGCACTCAATATGATATTGAAATGATTGTTGAGGTAGGTTATTGCTCGGGCATTGAAAACTACTCACGGTATTTATCTGGTCGACCTATTGGTGCGCCACCACCCTGCTTATTTGACTATTTACCCGAACGGGCATTAGTGATTATTGATGAATCTCATGCCACCGTACCACAAATAGGCGCGATGTATAAAGGTGACTTCTCACGTAAAACTAATTTGGTTGAATACGGCTTTCGACTTCCTTCCGCTCTAGATAACCGACCTCTGCGTTTTGAAGAGTTTGAACAACTTATTCCACAAGTCATTCATGTCTCTGCTACACCTGGAGATTATGAGAAAGAACACTCCGATAATATTGCCGAGCAAGTCGTACGCCCCACCGGTTTACTCGACCCAACTATCGAAATTCGACCCGTCGCCAGTCAAGTCGATGATGTAATGTCAGAAATTACTGACCGTGCAAGCCGCAATGAACGCGTACTCATCACTACACTTACCAAACGCATGGCTGAGGACCTCACCGACTATTTATTAGAACACGGCAAACGGGTACGCTATTTACATTCCGATATTGATACCGTCGAGCGCGTAGAAATAATTCGTGATTTACGCCTAGGCGAGTTTGATGCATTGGTAGGAATCAACCTACTACGCGAAGGTTTGGATATGCCCGAGGTATCGTTAGTCGCTATTTTAGATGCCGACAAAGAAGGTTTTTTAAGATCAGAACGTTCCCTCATTCAAACCATCGGGCGCGCTGCCAGAAACGTCGAAGGTAAAGCCATCCTTTATGCCGACCGAGTGACCAAATCAATGCAAGCAGCCATTGATGAAACAGAGCGTAGACGCGCAAAGCAGATTACGCATAATACCAAGCACGATATTACACCCACCAGCATCAACAAAAAAATCACCGATATTATGGAAGGTGCCTACGGTAGCTCGATGCGCGGACGTGGCAAGAAAAAGCTCGATAAAGTTGCAGAAGATCCAGCGACTTACGCATCAATGACACCCGATAAAGCCTTAAAAGAAATCACTAAACTAGAGAAAAAAATGTTCCAACATGCCAAAGATTTAGAGTTTGAAGAGGCTGCGAAAACCCGTGACGAAATTAGCCGCTTGCGTGAGCAGGTTATCAAAGGGGCTTAAACATAATCTTTGAACATTAAACCCTGATCCCCAGATAGAAAACACGATGATAGCACAAGCCTTGATTCCATAGAACATCCCAAAAATACTCGATTAACCTACGGGTGAAACGACTATTTTTCGAATATGCTATGAAATCAAAGTCTTGCACTCTCATTCGCGTTTCTATCTAGGGATTAGGGTTAAAGCTAAGGGTTAATCTCTCCGTGACATTATCCAAAGCATACTAAAAAGCCGGAACCAAGGTAAAACCGGAATAATCAAGAAACTGTAGTGGGTTGGTAACAAGATCTTTTTTCCCATAATAACGGCTTAAGTCAATAGGTGTTTCTAGTGGTGCTACATTGTTACGCTTTCCTGCAGAATTTATCGCAAGCTTGATTTGAGCGACGGTTTTATTGTAATCGGGTTTATAGTCATAGATGTTATTAACAACATTACAATTTGCTAACCCACGCAGGTCAAACACCTTTGCTACGTTGCCTAATATTTTACAATTGTGATTTTCGAATACTTTGATTGAACCAGTAGCTTCTCTTTTGGTTTTCCCTTTATCCACCAACAAAATTAAATTACCTGCTACAACACTGTTGTTACCTCTAGCTAGAGTGACACCATGATGTTGATTTAAAGCACAAATATTATTAATGATTTTAACATTATTATAAGGTAAAGAATGATAGCGAGGGCTATCACCTCTTTCATCACGTGTGAAGAAACACTGCCAGCCCGCTAATTGCGGGTGAGTTAATGGTACATTTCCAACCAGTGAGATATTGTTGCGAATAGTGATATTTGAATTTCCGCTACTTCTTTTTGTGGTATACAGTTGAATCATATCACTGTGAACATACTGCTTCTTATTCCAACGCAAATAATGTACGGGGATTCTTCCGAAGCTAAGGTTAGAATCAATCAATGCATTTGTAATACCTCCGCCAGAGAACATATCGCTAGCAATTCTCTCCGCTTTATTGGCAATAGCATAAAAAGAGTCAACGCCGGTAAATTCAACACAATGAAATAAATCACTAAATAGTATTCTATCAATTAATATATCAGTGCTATTTTTGATCAGTAACCCAGATGGGTTATGCATAATTGCCCCAATATTATTGGTATTTAAAGCAGTTAAGTTATTTTTATTGCCCATAAAATGCAGATTTGTTAAGCGAATATTACCTGAGTTCCTAATTTGCCAAGAATATGTATGCCGAGATTCCGCCTGAGGGTTTTTAATTTTAAAATGACTCAAGGTTACATTGTGTAGATTTTCCCAAATAATATTTTCTAAATAAGGTGCCTTCCCGTTCTCTAACATGCCAAGCACCAGCACTGTTTTACTAAATGGGTGTTTTTGCCGATAATGAAAACGCTTACCTCGAAGATCTCTTCTTACAATAATTATTTCACCACCTCTAGCGTTGTCTAATGCGGCGGATAGCTCATTGAAAGTAGCAACATTTTGCACCCTGCTACTGCTTAGAACCTCGTTGTTATTAATTTTCTTAAGGTTATCAGGAAACATATCGGGCATATCAATATTAAATTGGGAGTTATTTTTTAAATAGCTAACAAACTCTTCAGCAGACCCATAACTATTTGCAATCAATACGAATAGTGTGAAGACATAGGTGCCAATTTTACGTTTTGAAAGTATTATCATTTTTTTCATTATTTCTTCCCCTAACTATTCACTAGAAATTTTTCATGATTTTTAAATTGAAGCCTATTCAGAAACTATACACGAAAGATATGACGAATAAATACAGTTTAAGTTCTACTTGTTTAGTAATATATTCTTTCATAGTTACCGTTGTTTAGTCCGCAATAAGTTGCGTATAATAGCCGACCTCTGTGAATAAACTTCACAAAATTAACCATGGGTTCCCTCAACCCCATAGACAAAAAGGATACATATGAGTACTTCTACCCCCTCTTTAAGCACAAACAAACTACTTTTCCCCATCGTGTTATTTCACCTATTCGTCATTGCCGCGAGTAATTATTTAGTACAAATACCCGTTAGTGTATTTGGTTTTCAAACCACATGGGGAGCTTTTACTTTCCCGTTGATTTTTTTGGCGACTGATTTAACCATACGGCTTTATGGCGCACCACATGCAAGACGCATAATTTTTCTCGCCATGATTCCTGCGATTATAATTTCTTACATCCTTTCGGTTATCTTCTTTGAAGGCAGCTTTCAAGGCTTTGGGCAACTATCCGAGCTTAATACCTTTGTCGCTCGTATTGCAATTGCAAGTTTTCTTGCTTACGTCGTAGGTCAGTTACTTGATATTTATGTTTTTAAACGTTTACGCGAGTCACAAAAAGAATCAAATTGGTGGATGCCACCTGCTTTCTCATCAGTTATTGGTACTTTAATTGATACACTTATTTTCTTCGTGGTGGCTTTTTACCAAAGCACCGATGCGTTTATGGCGAATAACTGGCCTGAAATTGCAGCGGTAGATTATGTGTTTAAGTTGCTAATCAGCTTAGCCATTTTTGTGCCTGTTTATGGTGTGTTAATGTCTACTTTCACGAAAAGGCTTAGCACTCAAAGCTAGTTAATATATGAAAAAACAAAAAGTCATTGTCGGCATGTCTGGCGGGGTTGATTCCTCAGTCGCTGCTTTGCGCCTGCTTGAACAAGGCTATCAGGTTGAAGGCTTGTTCATGAAAAACTGGGAGGAAGATGACTCTGAAGAATACTGTACCGCCACAGAAGATTTAGCTGACGCGCAGTCAGTTAGTGATGATTTAGGCATAAAACTACATACGGTTAATTTCTCTAGCGAATATTGGAATCAAGTGTTTGAATATTTTTTAGCCGAATACCGCTCAGGGCGAACTCCTAATCCCGATATTATGTGCAATAAGGAAATTAAGTTTAAGGCCTTTTTAGAGTATGCGATTGACCTAGGCGCAGACTTTATTGCGACAGGACATTATGTACAACTTGACCGAACAGCCAATGAACTCACCCTGCTTAAAGGCTTGGATGAAAATAAAGATCAGAGTTATTTTTTATATACTTTACAACAACATCAACTTGCAAAAAGCCTCTTTCCTATAGGTGATTTAGAAAAACCTGAAGTTCGCAGATTAGCCGAAAAAGCAGGGTTTGACACCGCTAACAAAAAAGACAGCACAGGTATTTGTTTTATTGGTGAACGTAAATTTACCGAATTTTTACAACGATTCTTACCTGCTCAGCCTGGGGATATTATAACTGCTGCTAGTGGTGATAAGGCTGATGGGAGTAATGAGATTATCGGCCAGCATCAAGGCTTGATGTATTATACTCTTGGGCAACGCCAAGGTTTAGGTATTGGCGGGCTAAAAACAGCCTCTGAAGAGCCTTGGTTTGTAGTTGATAAAAACCTTAAAACCAATCAACTCATCGTCGCCCAAGGGCATAACCACCCTCGCCTACTGAAACAACAACTTGGTGCATCTCAATTACACTGGGTTTCTGGACAAGCACCTTCTGCACACTTTAACTGCAAAGCTAAAATTCGCTATCGTCAAATCGAACAAAACTGTACTGTTAAAATTAAAGGAGCTGTAGGTACTGTCTGTTTTGACGAGCCTCAGCGGGCTATCACTCCCGGTCAGTCAATTGCATTTTATCAAGAAAATGTCTGTCTAGGTGGTGGCGTTATAGACACTATGCGTACCTATTGTGATGATTAAAACATTGGGAAATATGATCAAAGTGCCCAGAACATTCACCTCTTCTAGTTACTTCTAAATCAACCGAACCTGTTTGACTTAAGAGAAAGTTTAAACAAGCAACCAGGATTAGCGCAGAACGCCGATCTTCGCAAAAAACAGACGGATTACTAAGCTAAAAATAATTGGATTTAATCAAGGTCTGCCCTCCCCCTACAACACAACATCCAATAAAAAACACCACCTATCCATAGGCTTGTATTTTATAGTTATAGTTATAGTTATAGTTATAGTTATAGTTATGAGACCTTTGCACGAGAGTGCAAAAATCCCACAAAAATGGGATAATAGCATTTTACCCAACAGGTTCACAAAATGGCTTGGAAAAA
>JALSJU010000054.1 GCA_026989145.1 Thiotrichaceae bacterium | reverse complement strand
ATCGAATACTTGAATTTAATGGGTATTTAGGGGAAGGTGTTGGTGAGTTTCAAAAAAACAGAATTGGCTACTGTGGGTGATTGTTTAAGGGTTTTTCTACAGCCTCGTTAGCTGTCTGCGACGCAAAGGCACATTGTCTAAAACTGCAACTATAACTTTAGTCTTATATAAATTAGTGTTATACGGTGATAGTCTGAGATAAAAGAGTATGAAAAGGATATTAACTGTGACTGATTCAACAGCAATAAATGGAAATACAACATTAGGGGAGAAAGCATCAGGCTATAATAGGGTGCTTAAGCCAGGTCAATCAACGCAGAAAAAATTCGAGCAACTTATGTCGTCTGTACAAGACAAAGTAGAGAAGCTTGCTCAAGAAGTATCTGAACGAGGATATTTTAAAAATAAAGGTGAGGCAGACTGGCTATTTGAAAATAACACAAACCCCAATCTAAAAGTGAGTATTGATGCTTCTAATTTAACAGTTAATATTAGTGATGGGGATGGTTGGTTCATAGATAAAGAACGTGGTGGAAAAACAGCCTGGGGAGAAACAGGTAATGGCGAAACATTTAATTCTGACTTTCAAATTCACGGAACGGTTGCTGTAAATAAATCAAACGAGCAATCTAGAATATTGACCGAAAAATATGACTTTGATATGAAGTCGTGGAAAACTCATGCTATGAGAAACATTAAAACACTCATAGCTAAGCCAGCAGGTGGTCATGGAACACCTTATTACATAGAGTATCGTGGCACGCCAAATGTTAAATAGAAAAAAGTATCTATTAATTATAATCATGCTGTTAGCTTTTGTAGTCTATTATTTGTTCTTCGTTGAAAAACTTCCTAAAGGGTATTCACTATACACAGATGATAAATATTGGCATACATCCTTACTTGATGAAACTCGTAAAGTTATTGTACCTCCTACAGTTATCGATTATGTAGTGAATCAAGACTATATTTTTTTATTACGTTTAAGTGGGAAGTACCGATTTTCAAAAAAGGGATGTAATCAATGCTTATCAGGAAAGTCTAACTGTAATAAATACTGGGTGTATAACTGGAAAAAAGAATCTGACATCGGCTCAATGAACTCTCAAGAGCTAACTAAGTTTGTAGATAATGCTAATTTAAAATATCCTAAGCTCAAATATGATACTAAAAAGGGTGCAAGTTATATTTGTAATACTTTGTAGTTGAATTCAGCTAGCAAGAAATAAAAGCTAACAAGCACTTCAATTGGACGGGCTGAAAGCAGGGTTTCTCATCGGTCTGTAGTTTTTTTTGAGTTTGTCGTATGATTGAGTGCAGTTAAATTAATCCGCCCGCCAATTAAGTGAGCGTTATCTGTCTGCGACGCAAAAGCATAAGTTCTAGCTAAATGTAAATCCTTTCTTTCTTAGCTAAGTTCCAAGTTTAAGCTCCGTTAAAAGGTATTTGAAATTAGGTTAGTGCCAAGCTTGTAGCTTTAAAAACAGCGCTTGTTTCAGGTCTGCATTTTCAACAGTCTAAAACCAGCACAAGAAATGAAAAGCAAAAAGCATATAAAACGGTTTTTAGCGTCATGTGCAACAGACTCGCTGAAAGCTCGTGAAGCAGTGCGGTAATATCTGGCATTAAAAGGGTGTTAGTTTGTAGCTTTTTAGACTCGTTGAAACTCGTGAAAGAATGTAGCTAGTTTTAGCTTTTCAAACATTAAAACCTGATTGCTCGAATTCATGTTGCTACATTGTGGTTGTACAAAGTTTTTAAAAGCAATTAAACAATTTTGGCTCAACATTTTCAAGACTCGCTGAGGCTCGTGAAAATCTGTAGTTGATTTTATCTTCTAAAGCGTCATAAACTGAGGATCAAAGAACTCGCTAAGGCTCGTGTTGCAAAGTGCTTAATCTAGATTAATGTTACTTCGTAAAGCGGTTGTGGCGTTGCTTCATCGTTATAAATGATCCAAGAATTTAGCATTTTGTTTCTTTCAACGAAATTTGAAAAATTAAAGGAAGATAACAAGCCCATTAAGTTGACCGCCTACACAGGGCTTGTTTATTGGCTTTGTCGTTGTGCTATAGTTTAGTTTTATTAACTTCCTTCGTGCCAGTTCACCGGCGATCAATTTATGGGGGCGTTAGAGTTTTAAAAAGCAGAAGGCAAGACGCCAAATAAAGCCATAATAAAGAGATATCTGCCTTGTAATGGGTTGCATCCAAAACCTGACAAATGACGGTATAGCGTAATCTAGGGGGTTTATGAAATTTACAAGTCATCTTGCTCCAAATAAGACAAGGGGAGGTGCTTCGCACCTCTCTTCGCTTTCTCATTCTCGCGCTTATCATTCGCTAGGTGCCACGAACTTGCAAAAAACAACCCATGACCGCTTGCAACACCAAAACAACGCTTAGAGCGCAAAAATGGACGAATCAGGGAGGCGGAAAAAAGGGGAGCAGGTGAATTGGTTAAAAATTAAGCTAAATAAAGAGTGTCTAACCTATAAAAAGATAGGACAAAAGCGGGTTTGGTAAGGAATGGGCGGGGAAAAGCTCTCCCATTCACCAATAAGAGTGTATATAAGTAGGGGTAAATTGTAGAAAGAACGATACTCCGCAAAAGCCACTACTTAGCAACCAGCCACTCACAAGCTCGCTAGGCTAGTTGACAGGGTGTACTGTAAAAGCTCTAACAAGTTGTTCAATAGGAACAAGCAGGGTGAAACTTGATAATAAGATTATGACCAGTTCGCTTGTCCTATTAACAAAGCGTTATATTTTCCTAAGTGTCTATTTCCTTGTTTTACAAAAGTGGCAAAATGGTGGGGGGTGGCAATTTATTAGCCTCTTTTTGAGGTTTAGTTTTTAGCCTGTGCTTTTAGTTATCTTTTGTGTTTTCTTGCCTTTTTTGGTGCTGGTTTTGCGGTTTGTGCCTTTGGGTATTTCTTTCCAGCGTTTAGGTCTAGTTTCTGGTTGGGTTGGCTAAAATATTGTTTCTTGTCTTCTGGTTGTGCGTGCTGAGTTTGGTGCAATCCATTGTTTGAGTTTGTTCCGAGTTTTTAGCGTCGCTAGGTTTTGGCTTTTGCAGGTTCGGTTTAGCTTTTCCGTGCTTATTTTATTGTTGTCTTTTCGGTTGAGTTTGGTGTTATTCTGCCCTCTTCGGCTTTACAAATATAACAAGTCAATTATTATGGACTTGCGTAAGTAGGGCTTGTCGTTGCTTCATCCTAAGTGCAGTAAACGCAAGCCCAATATTGAAGCGTTAGCTGCCCCTATAGGGGGGTTATCCATCTCCAAGAACATAGCGGGCTAGCTTAACCGCTCAGCCCTACTCTTTCCTTGCACAAAACGGCTAAAAAGTGGGAGGGTGTCCTTTTTTCTTGGCTAAAATGTCATCTTTTCAACCAACGTCCACTTGCTTCTACAGTCATCAGCTAACAAGTCATTATATCTGACCCACTAAGCTGGGCTTCTTCGGTAGCACCTTTTTATGGTATAGTTTTGTTGTTTTAAATATCCTCATGCCAGTTTTCCGTGGATCAGCTGAATGAGGCGTTATCTGTCTGCGACGCAAAAACATAAATATTCACCTTCATTTTTAGTTATCATTACGGTCTTGATCTAAGGTATTTTATTGAATTCGTTAAAACTTAAAGATGCTGCCATTATAATTGCTTATTTAATGGTAATAGAAATGCTGTTAACTGGTAGTTTACAGGTAATGAGTGAGTATAATCACTCTAAAGACTATGGAGTAACCTATTACCTTGGAAGAACACTAGCAATGGGCTTTGCTACTTTATTGGCAAAAATACTCTTTGGCTATTATCCGTTAATATTCTTATATCTATATTATAAAAATATTACCATGCGAACTTTTAGACCGTGGGCTTTTCTGATTCCAGTAACTTTTATATTTACTTTAAGCTTGTTAATTTTATTTATAACTACGGGTAATCTTTTTGAAGGTATCAATGAATTAAAAATCCAATTCAGGCGTGATGATTGGTATTTCCGGCTGTTTATATTACTAGGACCTGTTATTACTGCTCCCTTCGTAATAAAGTGGGTTTATAGCCTAATAAGGTAGAAGTCTTAAAATAGCTTTAACTCAATGTCTGAAGACTCGCTAAGGCTCGTGTGTGGCAATGTCGTTAATCAAAGTTAATGTTACTTCGTAAAGCGTTGTGGCGTTGCATCATCGTTATAAAAGATCCAAGAATTAGCATTTTCTTTCTATCAACGAAATTTTAAAAATTAAAGGAAGATAACAAGCCCATTAAATTGACCGCCTACACAGGGCTTGTTTATTGGCTTTATCGTTGTGCTATAATTTGGTTTTATTAACTGCCTTCGTGCCAGTTCGCCGGCGATCAATTTATGGGGGCGTTAGGTCTCTGCGAGGCAAAAGCATAAATCACAAGCATTAAGAAAAGCTTTCACATCGTACAAAAGTGGCAAAAAGGAGGGGGTGTACTTTAAAACGAGTATAATTTATAAAATGAGCCTATTAAAACAATTCAAACTACTCAGCGAATATAATCAACTAATGAACCAGAGACTGTATTCTGCTGTTGCTGAATTATCTTACGAAGAAATAAATGAAAATAAAGGAGCTTTCTTTAAGTCTTTGCTCGGAACTTTAAATCATATACTTGTCGGAGATATTATCTGGTTAAGTAGATTTTCAAACGATATTTCAAGCCAAAATACACTGGCATACTTCTCAACCATTGAAAAACCACAATCCCTTAATTCCATAGTATTTTCTGAACTAGGCGAACTGAAAAAAGAAAGAGAAAAAATTGATAAACTGATTATTAAATGGGTCAACTCATTAACTGAAAAAGATTTGTACTCGAAAATAAACTATAAAAATATGAAAGGTCAAAAGTTTGAAAAAGAATTTTCTAGTTTAATTAATCATCTTTTTCTTCATCAAATACATCATCGAGGGCAAGCAACAACATTATTGTCGCAATCCCATGTTGATTTTGGCGAAACAGACTTTCTTGAAATTATTTAAAGAGAATAAAAAGGACACCCATAATTTTATCACTCGTAGCAACAGGGCTAGACAAGCAAGGTGCAGCACTTAAAGCAGTGCCTACGCAAGGCAATGAAGGTCTACGTCCAGTTGAGCTAGAGCAACCCCGTATGGCAGCAAATGGTGGCTATGCGCAACCTAGCTATGAACCTGCGCGTACACAGTCAGCGGATAATAGTTACCTAGATATACCCGCTTTTCTTCGCAACCAAGCTGATTAATACTTCAGCTTACGCCTATTTACAGCTTAGGGCTATTTTACGCTACTCTCGCGTTGGAGAATGATCACTTGCAGTTCTTTACAACTACAAGCTCACATTCTCCGCCTTGGATTAGCGCAAACTAGACGCAATCTGAAGCATTAATTGGTTTGGGTTGTTGTGAATTTTAAGCAAAAAAAAGGGACGATTATTCGTCCCTTTTTTTTGCTTGTGACTTTCTGTTTTTAAGCAGTAATTTATCCAAACCACTGTTTTAATGTCTCTATAGCTTTGTCAGAATGTTCTTCCTTTATGTGAGCTGCAACTGCAGTAAAAGCAGCGGTTAGTGTTCCCAAATCATCGACGTATCCAATAACTGGTGTTATATCAGGTATAGCATCAATAGGAAAAATAAAATAAGTAAGTGATGTATAGACTGTTGTTTTTGCCCAAACTGGGGTATCTGGATCCTGCGCAGCATAATACATTTTTAGTGCTGGAGTAAGAACTGCTTCGCCAGCGTCTTTTGCATAATTCTTGACCTTTTCCCAAAAGCTATCATCGGAGTACTCTTCAAGAGTCTCATTCATTTTTTTATTCTTTTCCAGTTCTTCGCGTAATTTTTTGTTAAAGTCATCATTGTTAAATTCATCACCTAAGGTTGTAATATCTGACATAATGTTTCCTCTTATTTTAATTATTAAGGATACTAATTAAAGCAAAAAAAAACTGTATAGCAAATTATCGCGCTATAATCAGATAATCGGTTAACACAACATCGTACGAAGGAATCTAAAAATGGTAATGCCTCAAACAACAAAATTTACCTGTAATGCTTGTGGCTGGGCAAAGTCAGTGGCTACTGGCTGTGGTGGGCTTAAGGAAAGGGATAAGTTTAGCAAGTGCCCGATTTGTGATAGTTATGATGGTGGTTATGAGAGTTTTCCGACTGATTCAGCTTCTGGTGTTACTCAGGATTCTACTGAAGGTGATGATACCAATAATAGTAAAGCTTATTCTAAGTGGAAGTCTGGGAAGACGTAGGTTCGCTATTAGGATAATAAATTTTAGACAGGGTAAGGGGAGGATTTGCAAAATTGACATTCAAACTAAACTAAACTAAACTAAACTAAACTAAACTAAACTAAACTAAACTAAACTAAACTTAGTTTAAGTTTAATCAGGTGATCAATATGCAACAGCAAATCAATGTACATGAGGCCAAGACTCATCTTTCCCGTCTTTTAGAGGATGTTTCTGAAGGAGGTGAGGTGGTTATCGCTAAACATGGTAAGCCAATTGCGCGTTTGGTTCCTTATGAGGCTAAGTATGAGGCGCCTCGAAAGTTGACGGGTAATTGGAAAGGTAAGGTTGAGATAAACGATGACTTTGATGCTTGTGATGAAGAAATTGCTGAATTGTTTTATAACGGCAAAATATTTCCTGATTAGCGTACTTTGACTAGGGAATATCTATGAATTTGTTATTAGACACGCATACCCTTATTTGGGTGCTTGAAGGCGGTGATACGTTATCACTTGATGCGCGTAAAGCGATTGTAGAGGGTAAAAATAGCATTTTTGTAAGTGCTGCTTCTGTTTGGGAAATTAGTATTAAGCAAGCTATAGGTAAGTTGCTTGTGCCGAATAACCTTGAAGATGAAATTAAACGTTTACGTTTTGAACAGCTCAGCATTAGTTTTAAACATGCTGATTTAGCTGGGAAATTACCGCTGATCCATAAAGACCCATTTGATCGAATGCTAGTCGCACAGGCTCAGTTTGAGAAGTTAACATTGGTTACAAGGGATAAGATTATCCCTCAGTACGATGTATCAACCTTAAAGGCTTGATTAAAACAACCATAAATAGCTTATAAGCAAAGTACACGCTAATAAAATAATGGCGATAATCATACTCTGATTCATGATATTTCCTTTATTAGTTGAAGATTTGTACGCTCATCAACTATTCGCGTCGCCAAATAGTCTCAGCACCGTTATCTTCGAGTGATACGCCGGCTTCGACTAACTCATCACGTATTTTATCCGCTAAGCTCCAGTCTTTATTGGCTTTGGCGTCGAGTCGTTGTTGCACTAATGAGTCAATCTCATCGTTACTCATGCCACCTTTGCTGTCGTCGCCTTTAAACCATGCTTCGATATCGCCTTCTAGTAGCCCGATACCGTTGGCGAGTGTTAATAAAAGTGCGCCAAGTTCTGACGCTTTTTCATTTTCTTTTTTATCGCGTGCAATATTTATATCACGTGCTAGGTCGAATAGGGCAGAGAGTGCTTCTGGTGTGTTGAAATCATCGTTCATCGCATTAATATAATGTGTTTCGTAACTGCTGTTTTGTGGTGCTGTGCTTATCGTTAGACCACGCATGGCAGTGTAGAGTCTATCGAGCGATGCGCCAGCCGCATCGAGTTGATCGGTGCTGTAGTTGAGTGGGCTACGGTATTGGCTGGTGAGCATAAAGTAGCGTATTTCTTCGGCTGTGTACTTTTCTAATACTTCACGAATGGTGAAAAAGTTGCCTAAGGATTTTGACATTTTTTCTTCATCAATGCGGATAAAACCATTGTGCATCCAGTAGTTTGCAAAGTGCTCGCCGGTACAAGCTTCTGATTGGGCGATTTCATTCTCATGATGAGGAAATTGCAAATCATGCCCGCCTCCGTGAATATCAAAGTGGTTACCGAGTATTTTGGTTGCCATTGCGGAGCATTCTATATGCCAGCCTGGACGACCTTTTCCCCAAGGTGAATCCCAGTAAGGCTCACCTTGTTTTGCCATTTTCCAGAGTACAAAATCAAAGGGGTCGTTTTTATCGGTGTTGACGGCTATACGATCACCCGCACGTAGATCCTCAAGGTTCCTGCCAGATAATTTGCCGTAATCTTCAAATTTGGCAACCGCATAATACACATCACCACTTGCGCCTTGATAGGCGTAGCCTTTCTCCATGAGGGTGCTGATCATACCAAGGATTTCTTCAATATTATCTGTGGCTTTAGGTTCAAGTGAGGGTGGGTGAATGCCTAGCGCACGTTCATCTTCATGCATAGCATCAATAAAGCGTTCGGTTAATGCTTTGAAATTTTCACCGTTGTCATTGGCGCGTTGAATGATTTTATCGTCAATATCGGTAATGTTGCGTATATAAGTGACGTTATAGCCTTGCGATTGTAAGTAGCGATAAACTACGTCAAATGCCACCATCACGCGCGCATGCCCAAGATGACAATAATCATAAACCGTCATACCACACACATACATACGAATTTTATTGGCTTCGATGGGGGTGAAAGTTTCTTTTTGATTAGTAAGGCTGTTGTATATTTTAAGCATGGATGAATAAACCATATCGTGTGAATTGATGAGGACGGATTCTACCCTAATCCTCAAATAGAAAACACGATGATAGCACAAGCTTTTGTCGTCATAGAATACCCAAAAAATTATCGATTAACCTACGGGTGAAACGATAATTTGTCGAATATCCTATGAAACCAAAGTCTTGCACTCTCATTCGCGTTTCTATCTGAAGATTAGGGTACTAGCAGAAGCCTCATATTTCCGCTATTATTCGTGGCTTCAAAATTAATTTGATTATAAAAAAATGAATCCCCTAATAAAAACCTCTCAATTTTTAATAACTACTCTTTTACTTTCATTGCTAGTTGCCTGTGGAGGCGGTAAAACAAGTGAAATAAAAGCGGTGAAAACGAACGAAACAACGACTGATAAACCTACCAAAACTACCGGAGAAAAAATGTCTAATCCAATTATTAAAATGGAAACCAGTAAAGGAACCATTACTCTAGAGCTTGATGCTGAAAAAGCACCGATCTCAGCTAAAAACTTTGTCGCTTATGTTGAAGATGGCTTTTACGATGGCATTATTTTTCATCGTGTTATCCCAAATTTCATGATTCAAACAGGCGGTATGAACCCTGATATGAGCGAAAAGCCGAATAAAGGAAATATCCAAAATGAAGCAAATAACGGTTTAAAAAATGACCGTGGAACTTTAGCAATGGCGCGTACGCCTGATCCACATTCAGCAAGTTCACAGTTTTTTATTAACTTAAAAGATAACGACTTTTTAAACTTTACCAGCGAGACATCAGCGGGTTGGGGTTATGCGGTATTTGGTAAAGTTACCGATGGCATGGATGTGGTTGATGAAATTGCCAAGGTTAAAACTGGTAACCATGGTCACCACGGTGATGTTCCACAAGAAGAAGTTAAAATTATTAAAGCAACCGTCGTAAAATAGTTGTTAAACGGCTTTTGTTCATTATTTCGTAATGAGCAAAAGCTGTTACACATTTAAAATGAGTAAGCCCACAATTAATCAAAATAAAAGTACTTACTTTATATCCGATCTTCATTTAATTCCTTCTCAACCACTTCTATTTACTCTACTTCACAATTTTTTAAATACCATTAAGGATAATGCTGAAACACTCTATATTGTTGGTGATTTATTTGAGTTTTGGATAGGTGACGATATTCTGAATAAAGATGCTGGCAAATCTTATTTACCAGTGATTCAACAGTTAAGAACACTTTCAGATGCTGGCGTGAAAATATACTTCACCCAAGGTAACCGAGATTTTTTGGCGAAACAGCGTTTTGCAGACGCTATTGGTGGAGAGTTGTTGCCTGATGAGAAAGTCATTAATCTTTATGGTACGCCAAGCCTATTAATGCATGGCGATACACTGTGCACGGATGATGTGTCTTACCTGCGTTTAAGACGAATTTTCCGTAATAAATTAATTCAAAAAATCTACCTATCTTTAAGCCCCGAGCGACGTTCTCGTATTGCAGGCAATACGCGTAAAATTATTAAAAATAAAACGCCGAAAAAAGCCTATAAAATTGTCGATGTTAATCAACTAGAGGTTGAACGGGTGATGAGAAATGCTGCTGTGAAGCAATTAATTCATGGGCATACCCATCGACCGGATATTCATGAGTTTGATCTACAGGGGGAGATCGCAAAGCGTATTGTGTTGAGTGATTGGACAAATAAAGCGTGTTACTTACGTTTTGATAAAGATGGGTTTGAATTAGTTAATGGCTAATGGTTGTTGTGTTTTTTGTTGCAGTTCTTGTATCAACCAAGGATCACTTTCAATAATGTCAACGGGTAATGTTGTTTTTCGGTTAAAAGCCCAAATGACATCTTTTTTATCGTTGCCGCGTAAAGGGAAAAATGCGTAATCTGCGACCTTTCCATTATTTTGTTTTAGAAATTGCTGAAGTTTTTGCTTAGCGATTTCATCACTAAATACATTTTCAACTGACAGAGATTTTGAAAAAATAGTGTCTATATGTGCTGCAAAAGCATGGTAAAACTGCGGTCTTTTATCAATATCAGGTTGCTGGTTTAGCACGATATCCAAAATAAGGTTAGATTTTTGTTGTTCATCATCGGGTAATTTAGCAATAACCAGCATTGGTGAAGATAAAAATAAACGGCTAAAGTCTTTGTGCCAAGGTTGGTAAGGGTAAATCTCACTCACATTGGTTAAGGTGAAGCGGTCACCAGTAAAAACGGCATAGGCGGGGTGCTTTAAAAATAAAGAATAAGCACCAAAGGCAAAGGCGATGATTTGGATACCTAAAAGCACATTAATATCAAACTTGAGATATTTTTTGCCTTCTTTAAAAACAATAAAAACAAGCAATGGACCCAAAACCAAATCAACAAAAACTAACATCAGAGCCGTTTTAGTGAAGCCACCTAGTGTTGAGAATGAATAAGGAAACCAGGTGACGTAAGCAAAAACTAAAAAGAGAATGATAATCAACTGACTGATAATTAGATTTCTTAAAGCAACTTTAATTCTCAAAATAGCTCCTAGCGGATAAAACAAAGTTACAGCCTACAGTTTAACCCAAGAAAAGCGCATGGTAGTTTGATAACTGGTTTGAAATATCAGAACGCTAGCCCCCTAAATATTTTGTGCTAAGAACTTTAGTACTTGTGCTATCGTCATATTTTCTATTTTGGGTTGAGCTATGAATAAAAGCCTACGTATCATTCTGTTGGCAAGCGTCTTGTTGTTAAGCATAAGCAGTTGCAGTCAAAATACCAGTCATTTACCTTCTGTCTTCGACATTCCTAGTGTTATCGGCTCGGTGTTTGAAAATGCAACTTATAGTGCGAAACGAAAAAAAGTTGCATCGTACGTACAGATACATTACTTAGGGCTTCGAGACGATGTTTCAAAAGGCGGCGGAAAGGTATTAGAAGGTGCGCTAGATGTCGCTGGGATTAAACAATCAAAGCGCGATAAAGCGAGACAGATTATTATATCGAGTAAAAAACAAACCTATGAAAATACGCTATTAGTGACTGACTCTTTGGTTCAAGTGTTTGCCGCATTGTATGTGAATGAAAGTAGTGCGAAGGATAAACGGATTAACGGCTTCAGCTATATTGAAGCACGACAGTTAATAAGGCGCTATACCAAAAATAATTTTGAAGCGTTGCGAATTGCTATCAAACAAGGACAGGGTGAGGCTTTAGATGATTTAATGACACAGTTAAATATTAAACACACGGATAAGCGAAGCATGTTTAAAAAGAAGGTAATGAGTCGTTATCATGTTATTTACCTCGATATTGTGGTCACTAGTATAATGATAAGTACTTAAGGAATTCCTGATTAAGTCCCATAAACTGCTGTAAGTCTCTAGGGCAGTATATCCTAGGCGTATTTTTGATATGAATGCTTATTGCCTTAATGAGAAATACAACAACGGAAATGCTGCCCTAGAGCCTTACCCTTTCGTGTTGCCAGAATTTATGGGACTTGATCAGGCTTTTCTGTAAGAAGGATTGCTTAGTCTGTCTAAAACGTACTTTCTTTCGTTGCGACACAGTTTACGGAAATTTCCTAGGTTTCATGCTAGTCTATTGAAATTTATTAAAAAGCTAACAGGGGGATGAATGTCAGGTAATTCGCACGAAGGTAAGCAATGGTTATGGTTGTTAATAGGGGGCTTGTTATTAGTTGCCATTGGTAACTTTGCAATACAGGATCATGGCTGGTTAAAAGCAATTATTCTTGGTGTCGGCGGTTTGGTTGTGGTGTTCGCATCATCTGAAATGATGATTAAAGCGGTTGATGGTTATGCCAAACGTAAAAAGATGAATTCTTTTGTTGCAGGAACTATGGCAGGCTTATCCAGTAACATCCCTGAGCTTGTAATGCTGGGCTTTGTGCTTATGGCTACGCCACGTGTAGGCTTTATTGTTACCGTGCTAACTTTACATGTTGGGGCAGCAGCATTTGGGCTCTATTGCAGTACGTTGCCGCGTGATATTGAAGGCAATGCACATTTACCTAAACCTCTGGTAGGTTTGAGTACGGATTTGTACGCAGCAGCTGCGGGTGTGTTTTTTAGTATCGGTATTATTATGTTGTTAATGAAGGCATTTGCTGTGGGTGATGCGAGTAATGTGTCACTAAGTACTACCGACCTTTATGTATTTGCTGCAATTTTATTAACGATTCAAGTTGTAGCTATTTTACGTTTGGTGAAACGCTTTTCCAAACAACATAAGCCAGAATCAGAAGATGACGTGCCGGTACAAATGGCTAAGAACGAAACCTTAATGCCGATTACTGCAATTATTGTTTTTAGTGTGGGAGGTCTTTTTGCTTCAGTCATTGGTGGACATTCGGTGGGGGAATTTGCCGGAATTTTAGTCCATAAGTTAGAAGAGGCAGGCTATTCGGAAATGTTCGGCGCAGTAATCTTAAGTGTGTTCGCATCGGCAGGTGCTTTTGTGATGATTGGTACCGCGCATTTTCAGAAAAAATACAATATTGCGATGGCAAATGCCTCGGGGGCAATTACGCAGGTACCTTTCTTGGTATTACCGATTGCGATGATTATGCTAGCATTATTTACACAAACAGGCGTTATACCTGCTTTAGATAATAATAACGGTGTTATCCCAATTGATATTCATACTACTAGCACGATTCTACTTGGCTTCCCATCGATGTTAGTGCTATGGAAAGCGGTGCAGGATGATGGCAAAGTCAACTGGCTAGAAACCAGTACGATGGTAGCAATATTCTTGTTGGTCATTTATTTACTTGTGGCACATGGCTAGGGGGCGAGAATCGTAGTTGCCGTGGGCTAATCAGCTTATGATCAATACATCCATTGCTTTGGCCAAATTAAAGTCACGCTCTGTAATGCCGCCTGCTTCATGTGTTGTTAGATCGACAATCACTTTGTTATACACATTAGACCATTCTGGATGATGGTTTTGGCGTTCAGCAATTAAGGCAACTTGTGTCATAAAGCCAAAGGCTGCGACAAAGTTATTAAATTGAAAGTCACGATGGAGCTTGTTGTCTTTGATTAACCAATTTTTGTTCTGCCTGAGAAATAATTGGATTTGATTATCAGTAGTAAGTTTGATTGACATAGTAACCTTGTTTGAAGATTAAAGACCTAGCTCACTAAATGGAATAAATTGCACCTTGTCGCCTTCTGCTACAGTGCTATTTGCTGCTATAAACACAAAACCACTCGCCCAAGTGGTTGAGCTTAAAACACCAGAACCTTGATGCGGGTATAGTTCGATCTGACCTTTTTCAATGCGAGCTCGTAGGTATTCATTACGTGTGCTTGCTTTGTTTACCGTAAAGTTAGCAGGTAGTTGGTAGACGTTAGCCGCCGTATGTTTAGAGCCTTGCGCTTGTAAAATAAAAGGGCGGGCAAAAATACAAAACGTAGTAAACACCGAAACGGGGTTGCCTGGCATACCTAAAAAGGCAGTACTCCCGTTTGTCGTTTTGATACTACCAAAAGCAAGTGGTTTGCCTGGTTTAATATTAACACGCCATAGCTCAAGCGTGCCGAGTGCCTCAACCGCCACACGAATATGATCTTCTTCACCCACCGATACACCGCCGCTGGTCATCACTAAATCAGCTTGTTCGGCCGCTTCTTGTAAAGCGAGTTTGGTTGCATCTAAAGTATCTTCAATAATACCCAAGTCAATAATCGTACAACCAAGTGTTTGCAGTAATCCGGTTAAGGTATAACGGTTTGAGTTGTATATTTGTCCGGCTTTTAAGGTCTCATCAGGCTCACGAAGTTCATTTCCTGTTGAAAAAATGGCAACTTTGAGTGGTGCAAACACAGGGATTTGGCTGATGCCCACCGATGCGGCTAAGCCGAGTTCTTGTGGGCGAATTTTCGTACCTGCGGTGAGTATGACTTCTCCCTTTTTAATATCTTCACCCGCTTTACGGATATTCTCGCCTGCAGAAAAGGAGTCTGTAATTGTGATGCTGTCCCCATTACGCTGACAAACCTCTTGCATGAGCACGGTATCAGCCCCTTCAGGTATGGGGGCGCCAGTAAAAATATGCGCAGCCGTGCCTTTTTTCAATGGTGTACCGATACTACCAGCAGGGATTCGTTGACTGACTTGAAGTGTTGTTTGTTGCGTATTAGTAAGATCATCACTGTTAAAAGCGTACCCATCCATGGCGCTATTGTCGAGTGGTGGTACTTGGATGCTGGATCTTAAATCTTGGGCTAAAACCTTTCCTAATGCTTGGTTAAGGGGTAGGGTGGTTGTTTCAGCTGTTTGGGCAATTTGTGCTGCGTGTTCTAGCAGTTGGCTTAAGGTCTCATCAAGTGAAAGTAAGGTTTGTCCTGTATCACAGCTTGTCATGCTACTTCTCCAAAAATCGAGGCATAATTTCGACTAAATTACACGGCTGGGTGCTGGCATTAAGTTGATGTGAAATAATCCCATCCCAGCCATCTTTACATGCGCCGGGTGAGCCAGGCAGGGTGAAAATTACTGTACCATTCGCAAGCCCTGCCACCGCGCGGGATTGAATGGTTGAGGTTTTAATTAAGTCATAAGAGATTTGACGAAACACTTCGCCAAAGCCTTCGATTTCTTTATCGTATAAGGGCTTCATCGCCTCTGGGGTTACGTCTCGGCCCGTTAGACCGGTGCCGCCTGTGGTAATAATCGCCTGTATTTCTGGGTCAGCAATCCACGTTGATACTACCGCACGCATTTGGTAAATATCATCAATCACTATTTTCTTTTCAAACAGGGTGTGACCTGCTTTTGTCAGGCGATCTACTAGAAGCTCGCCTGACTTATCATCTGCCTCGGTGCGGGAGTCTGAAACAGTCATTATGGCGATATTTAAAGGTTTAAAATCCATCTTTTATCCTGAAGTCATTGTCACTGTGCTTGATTATAGGCTAAATGAGGTAAGCAAAAATACTAAGAATCAACCATTTTATTCATCTGCCTGACAAATGTTTAAGTTAATCTATTAAATAGAATGTAATGATAAAAACAAACTGTTTTACTGAATGTTAAATCAGGCTTACACTGTAAAAACATCAACGAATAAGGAGAACAAAATGTCAAACGAAGGCTACCATGAATCGATTAATGAACTAAGCGATGAAACCCGCGATATGCATCGCGCTATTACGTCTTTAATGGAGGAGTTAGAGGCAGTTGATTGGTATAATCAACGTGTAGATGCCTGCAAAGATGCGGAACTTAAAGCGATTTTAGAACATAATCGTGATGAAGAAAAAGAGCATGCGGCGATGGTGCTTGAATGGATCAGGCGTAAAGACCCACGAATGAATAAAGAGCTAAAAGACTATTTATTTACCGATAAACCGATCGCACACAAATAGCGGTTACAGGTATACTGACCCTAATTGAATAGAATTAAAATCTAAGGAATACACATGAGCAAACATTATGACCTAATCGCCATCGGTGCCGGTAGCGGTGGATTATCAATTGCAGAGCGCGCCGCATCTTACGGTGCAAAAACCGCGGTGATTGAATCAAGCGAACTTGGTGGAACCTGCGTGAACGTCGGTTGTGTGCCGAAAAAAGTTATGTGGTACGGCGCTGGTGTGGCGCAAGGTTTAAAAGATGCACAGGATTATGGCTTTAACGTTGATTTGGAAGGTAACTTTGATGGTAAGAAATCAGGCGAGTTGAATTGGGAGAAGCTTGTTATGAAGCGTGAGAACTTCATCGGTGGAATTCTTGATTGGTATGACGGCTACATGGGCGAAGTAGGGGTTGATGTGATCAACGGCTACGCAAAATTTATTAATAACACGACCCTTTCGGTGGATGGCGAAACCTACACCGCTGACAATATTGTGATTGCCACAGGAGGGCGCCCCATCATCCCGGGTGATATTGAAGGCGCACAGCTTGGTATGACATCGGATGGTTTTTTTCAAGATTTAGATGAGGTTCAACCTCAAAAAGTCGTAGTCGTAGGGGGCGGTTATATCGCCCTAGAACTTGCCATGCTAATGGACGGCTTAGGCTCTGACGTTTCTGTGCTACACCAAGGCTGGCCAGTATTAGAAGGCTTTGATGGCACGATTCAAAAAGCCTTACGTAAACAAATGGAAGATGACAAAATTACGCTCTACGACGATGAAATTATTGATAAAGTAACAGAGCAAGCCGATAGCACCGAAGATAAAAAACTACTCACAATTCATTTTAAAAATGGCTCAAATATCACTGATGTAGAGGCATTAATTTGGGCAATAGGCCGTAAGCCTAATACCGATACTATCGGCTTAGAAAATACTGATGTCAGGCTAGATCAGCGTGGCATGGTAGTGGTTGATGATCTTGAAAAAACCAGTGTTGATGGCATCTACGCGATTGGCGATATTATCGGAAAAGCACCATTAACACCCGTAGCAATAGCGGCAGGTCGTCGCCTAGGTGATCGCTTATACGGTGGCAAGCCCGAGCGTAAAATGTCATACGACAACATCGCTACCGTTATGTTTACTCATCCACCAATCGGTACGATTGGCATGAGCGAAGAAAAAGCAATTGAAGAGTACGGTGATGCAGTAAAAGTCTACCAAACAGACTTCGTACCGCTGTACCACCAAATGACACGTCACAAAGTAAAAACCCACATGAAGCTGATTGTACAAGGTAATGATGAGAAAATAGTAGGCTGTCACATTATTGGTTTGGGTGCGGATGAGATGTTGCAAGGCTTTGCAGTGGCGATTCGTATGGGTGCTACTAAAGCTGACTTTGATGATACGATTGCGATACACCCCGTAAGCGCTGAAGAACTAGTAACAATGAAATGAGATTACTTTTTCAGAGCGCCATAGGCGCTGAAAGTAAATCGTTGCCTCTTTAAGGAAAGCCTGATCAAGTCCCATAAATTCTGGCAACGCCAAATTTCCAGCATCAAGGCATGTGAGCTTTTAATGCTTATTGCCTTTAAAGTGAACATAACACAAAGGCTGGAAATTTGGCTAAGCCCCAAAGGGTAAGGCTCTAGGGCAGCATCTCCGTTGTTGTATTTCTCATGAAGGCAATAAGCATTCATTTCAAAATACGCCTAGGATATACTGCCCTAGAGACTTACAGAATTTTATGGGGCTTAATCAGGCTTTCCTTAAGGAAGCTCTGAATAACTTAGCAGAATTCTGGTAACGGCAGTTCTTAAGTTCTAGGCATTGATGCTAGGCATCTATGGTTAAAATCAATAACCAAGAAGTTGAAACTTGGCTAAACTGCTCAAGCTAAAAGGGTGCCGAGCTTACAAGGCCTCAGCTAATGCTCCAGCTTCATCTTTGAATTGTTGATTGGATTTGTTCTCATTGGATACTTTTTTTATAAGGCATGTCACTATGCACATTATGCTATTTTAAGGTGTTATTTCTAATAAAACGCGTAGCAGCTAAAATCACTTTAAGTACGCCATGTGGACCATATGTTTGAAAAGCTTGGCAACGGCTAATTTTTCCATTTTTAGTCTCGATGATAAATACCTGCTTAAAACTTTGCTTCGTTCCATTCGTTAGTTCTATAGTTGTTGCCATTTCAACAGATGCAGTTGTGCTACTCTTATTTTCAAAATAATTAACTACGGTGAAGCTAAATTCTTTAACACTTTTAAAGCTCCATGTTAATCCTTCAGATATTTCATCTTTACCTTTCATATGGCATTAGGGTAGTGTGGATCAATAAATTCACACTCATTATGAAAGAGGTTGATGATGGTCT
>JALSJU010000053.1 GCA_026989145.1 Thiotrichaceae bacterium | reverse complement strand
ACTACCCCAGCCCATAGTTTTTTCGCAACATCGCTAGCGCCCAAATGACGCTTTAATAGCGCTTCGCCTTCGTCCATAAAATTGGGATAACGCAGCAATAAATCTTGTAACTCAATTTTAGCTTTTTTTGATTCACCTAAGTAGAGATACGCGACACATCGAGATAAGGGCTTATGGTAGATTTGAGGGGTTTTAATTTTAAGCGCGAATGACAAGGCAGTTTCATAGTCATCATTAAGGTAATGATAAAGAAACGGTGAAAAATTACACCAACTGGGAAAGTTTTTAGAGGTAGCCATTACCTTATTAACAATTTTCAAACCTTCATCCCATTTATCCATTAAACAAAAATGGAAACCAACCCCATAGTCAATTGAGGCATTATATTGGTAGAGTTCTCGGGTATGTTTCAATGTTTGATAGCATTGTTCATATTCATTCAAACAAAACAAAATCTGTCCTAAAGCGTAGTTAGTTTCATGACTAGAAGGATTTAGCTTTGCAGCTTTTTCTGCAACCTTAAGACCGACAGCTAAAGCTTCATCAATCACTTTATAGCCATACACATAATCGCGTCGACAGTAATCAGCATAGAGCAATAAGCTAATCACATCGTTGGGATTACTATCTAAAAACTGTTTACAAATTTCAGAACTTTTAACAAAGGCATCGCGGCTTAAGTCATCCAAGTAATAACGATAATAGGCTTGAGATTGGTTACTACGCGGAATCATCGCTTCATTTTCTAATAACTTTCTTCCCCAATGGTGGTGTAATACACCTTGCTGGATGTCCGTTACAATGGCAGTAATATTGCCGATGATGTCGTGCTGATCACTAAAGTGCTGCTCAATGATTTCATAGCTATCAGACCAAAGTACTTGCTCATCTTCAACATCCATTAAACGCACCACCAAGGTGTGTTTATTATCAGGCAGCTGCTGAATATAAAAAATCAACATATAATCAGCTTGAAAGCGCTCTTTAATTTCAATGGAGGCAAAACGTGACTCACGCTTATCGGCATGTGGAATAGAGACCACCAAACGCGAAAACAAAAAATAACTTAGCTCTTTTGCCATGGTATCGGTGATTTGAAATAATAAACGATTACTTTCTTTATCCTGTGTTTCATCTGAGTAACACAAAACCGCCAATTTAGGGGGCATTGATACTCCCCTCCTAAGCTCTGGACTTTTGGCCTCTAAGTCAGCACGTGGTTTTTCAATAAAATTAGGCACATACGAACCCTTGGGAATGCGAATAAGCAGTGCATCATTTACACCATCTACCGCATAATATTTCTCTAAACGTTCTCTCACACGACCTGCAGTTATTCTTACCACGGGGTTTGTATCTGAATCAAAATCAACAGGAAAGGCAAGCGCTTCGACCGCGATGGTATATTGTTTTAACTGGTCGCCATGACCTGCCAATGTTTTACGAACAATATATTTAAGAAAGTCCTGCATTTTTTGAGCGGGCTTAAAGTAAGAACTTTCAAGAATTACGGACAGCTGGTGCTCTACCAACTCGGGGTTATTGTTAATTTTTGTATTTTCAGGCTTATCCTTTACCACGTGAGGCCTCGAAATTTATATTCAGTCCCATAGTCCCTAGATAGAAAGCACGATGATAGCACAAGCCTTTGATTCTATAGAATACCCCAAAATACCCATAAACCGACGGGGGAGGGAAACGGGGATTTTTCAAACATCTCATGAAATAAATCAAAATCTTGCACTTCATTCCCATTTCTACCTGGGGACTAGGGCATTGCGGTTATTCTATGTAGTATACACTATAAACTCTATTAATTTTTCATTTGATGCTAGTATTACGCCTAGTTTCAAACAAGCAAACTAAAAAATGAACCCTCTTAAGAAAGCCCTAACCAACCATATTTCGTTATTTATTATGGTGATGTTTATCTCTAGCTGCTCTCACTCTGAAGTGAATAAAAGTAGCTACAAATTTAAGCCGTTACCTAATGCCTGCATTGACCAGAGCAAACTTTACCAGCCAGTAAGCCACTTAAATACAATAAGCTCCTTAAATGCAAAAACTGAATCCTATCGCCCTGTAAGCACCCCTAAAGGCATTATCGCGCAGGACTTCAATACCGACCAACGCAATGACTACATTTTTATTGAATCATTGACGAAGAAAAAACCTGTCAAAGCTAGGCTAGTCGTTTGCATGAGCAACAAAAATAACTATATTCGAAAACTGCCTAAATTTCCCATTCACGTTAATACCAAACCTGACTTTCAAAACATTGTTGAGCGCATTGAATGGAAAAACAAAATGCTCATTTTATCAACCTTTAAATCAGAGCATAACTGGGGTAGCGATGCTGATATAAAGCATTACCGCTACGAAAAAAAACATCAGGATTTCATATTAGTGTCACAAGAATTAATATCTTCCAGTGGCGATGGGCTACGCAGCGACACGGCTGATTTTTATAATTTTGATCAACGTAGCTATAAAACTACCAATAACTACGGCAACTTGGAAGAAGGCTGTAAAAACACAAAAACTAACGGAAAGTTGATATTACCTAAACCACGCGCTAGCTTATTTGCACCAAACAGTATGCCCTATTTGCATAAAGTGCCACAGCGATGAACCTTCGTATTCTCAGTTACAATATGCACCGCGCTATCGGTTTTGACCGTAAGTTTGCTCCAGAGCGTATTATTGAAATTTTACAAACATACAATGCGGATATTGTATTATTACAAGAAGTTGATGAGGGCGCGCCTCGTTCACGCGAACTTAAACTTGCACAAGAACTTGCCGAAGCACTCGACTACCCTTATTACGCCATGGGCCATAATGTGACTTTGCGCAAGGGTAAGTACGGTAATGCCACCTTGAGCCGTTTCCCGATCATCCAAGAACGTAATATTGACCTCACTATTGGCAAACACAAACGCCGTGGCTGTCAACACACCACGCTCGATTTAAGCAAATATACAACATCAGCTAGATTTTTGGATGTGTTTAATTTACACCTTGGTCTGATGGCTAATGAGCGCCAAAAACAAGCGGGTTTATTATCACGCGCTAAAGAGTTTAGAGAGCTAAGCCCTGATACGCCTTGCATTATAGCCGGTGATTTTAATGATTGGCGCTCGCTATTACGTGCTTTTTATGTGGAAGGTTTAGGCTTTAAATGCGCAACAGATAAGAAAAACGATTCGGGGAATTGCAAGGCGATAAAGACATTCCCCTCATTTTCCCCACAAGGCGGTTTGGATCGGCTTTATTACCGCGGAGATGCGTTACAGTTTGAAGCAGCTAAACGTTGCCGCCTAAAGGTCTCTAAAATTGCCAGCGACCATTTGCCGATTATTATTGATTTTGAAATTGAGTAAGTAATTTATACTTACTGACTCAATAAATCTTTCAGCATGAAAGTTTCTAACATCGACGTAGCCTGATCTGGCAACGCCGTAAAAGAAACTTGCTTATTGGCAGCTTGACACTGTCGCTTCCATTCTAAAAAAAGCGACAAGCCCGCGCTATCAAGGCGCTTTACCGCTGAGCAATCAATAACAATTTGGTTTAATGATAGATCGAGCAAGCTATCTCCTTCCTTTACAAAGTCAGGCACGGTGGAGTAAACTAAATCACCACTTAATAGGTACACTCCTTGTACTTTATCAGAGAGGGTTAGGCTTGGAGTGGTGCGGTTCACTTTGGCTGAAACGTCTTTGTTCTATTCGATCGCTTAGTGTGCGCAAGACGGCTAATAAGTGCTTCTAAGCCTTTCTGGTTAATCTCACGGGTAAAATTTGTACGGAAGTTTGCAATCAAATTAATGCCTGCTATTTCAACATTATAGGCCTTCCAAGCCCCCCCCTTTTTACGCATATCGTAGTTTGCAGTCAGCGACGAACCACCCTTTGGGTACACTTTGGTACGTACCGTTACATAACCAGGTCTACCTTTAGGTGCAGAGTTACCGGGCTTAATAACCGCGCCAATATAACGCAACATAGTTTTAGTGTAGCTTTTAACCAACATTTCACGGTAAGCATTTTTAAAACGGTTACGCTGATCTGGGGTAGCACGTTTCCAAAACTTACCCAAGGTCAATTTCGACATAGCATCAAAATCAATAAAAGGTAACATTCTACGTCTCACTAACGCCTCTAAGGCCGCTGGGTCAGATTTTATTTTAGCTTTATTAGTTTCAAGCTCTTGCGAAACACTGTTAGTAATTTTGATAACGCTGTCTTCCGCCGCTTGTACTTCCTCGCCTTTTGCAAAAGCTTGTGAAAATAGCGCTAAGCTCAATAAAAAAGGTAATATTAGTTTAATTGTTTTCATGTTAATCCTGTTTTGCAGATAATAGTAGATGCATCTTAGTGCATTAGTATTGCTGTAAGTTCCCAATGTGCCTGGTTATGATTTCTTAGTTTCAATATTTTTTATTCTTTTTTCGACATAAAACTCGACATGAATTTACCAATAAGTTCTTCAAGCACCAGTGCTGACTGGGTTATATCAAGTTGACTTGAATCTTTTAAAACATCATCTTCGGCACCCGGTTCGAGTGAAATATACTGCTCACCCAACAAGCCAGAGGTATAAATACTGGCCTGCGTATCTGTAGGCAAATAATTCACATCCGAGTTAATACGCATCGTAACCTTGGCACGAAAAGTCTCTTTATCGTAACTAATATCAATAACACGCCCCACCGCTACGCCAGAAAGGGTTACTTTTGCGCGTTTACTCAAGCCACCGATATTGTCAAAGCTTGCACTGACTTGGTAACCTTTATCAGATGAAAAGCCCGTTAAATTACTCACATTTAATGCCAAATAAACAAATGCCAATAAAGCCATTAGCACAAATGCACCGACGGTAATTTCTGTTTTTCTTGAAGAACCCATAATTTTTTCTCTTACTTGAACCTAAATCCGTGACTTCACTACGGCACAGTACACAAGCCATTGATTCATCACGGGTTCAGGTTAAACACTTTTTACATAAACATCAAAGCAGTTAATAGAAAATCTAAACCAAGCACAGCTAGTGCGGAATACACCACTGAATTTGTTGTCGCACGACTAACCCCCTCAGAGGTAGGATAGGCATTATAGCCTTGATACAAAGCAATCCAAGTCACCACAAAACCAAAAACGACGCTCTTAATCAAGCCGTTGACCACATCACCTCGAAAATCCACTTTAGACTGCATTTGCGACCAGAACGAACCTTCATCAACACCTAGCCAAACACTACCAACCATATAACCGGAGTAAATTCCTATTCCCATAAATAGCAGAGTTAGTAGCGGTAAGGATATTAATCCGGCAAAAAAACGCGGTGAAATAATCCGCCTTATCGGGTCAACTGCCATCATTTCCATACTAGCAAGTTGCTCGGTGGCTTTCATTAAACCAATCTCGGCCGTTAGCGCAGAACCTGCCCGACCTGAAAATAATAAAGCACTTAAAACAGGGCCTAATTCACGAATTAATGACAATGCCACTAAAACACCTAAAGATGATTCTGCGCCAAAGTCAACCAAGGTGACATAGCCCAATAAACTCAACACCATGCCGACAAAGGTTGCCGAAAATACGATGATTAAAAGTGATAAAACACCAACCGAGTACAACTCTTTTATCAGTAAGCTAGAGCGTAAAATAACATCTTTAAAGCCCAAAATAATCTGAAAGAGAAAAATACTGGCGCGACCGAAACTTGCAACGGTGTTAATGGCAAAGGCGCCAATCATTTGTAATAAATTAGTGAAAAAAGTCACGAAAGATGCTGTCCTTTTTCAAGCTTAGAACCCAGCAAATCGTTAGACAAAGAACCTGCCGGAAAATGAAACGGCATCGGACCATCAGGCTTACCTTGCACAAACTGTTGCACAAACTCAGACTTTGATTCCATTAGCTCCTGCGGTGCCCCTGCTGCCATGACTTTTCCTTCGGATAAAATACACACATAATCAGCAATTGAAAAAGTCTCATGAATATCATGAGAAACCAACACACTGGTGATACCTAATGATTGATTTAACTCTTTAATTAGGGTCACGATTGTCCCTAAAGTAACTGGGTCTAAACCCGTAAAGGGCTCGTCATACATCATCAGCACAGGATCTAATATGATCGCGCGCGCCAAAGAAACACGCCGTTGCATGCCCCCAGAAAGCTCCGCCGGCATTAACGCATGCGCACCACGCAAGCCAACCAATTCAAGCTTTAGCAAGACTAAATCACGAACCATAGATTCACGAAAGTTATAATGCTCGCGAATTGGAAATGCAATATTTTCAAAGACACTCAAATCAGTCAATAATGCTCCCGATTGAAATAACATACCCATACGACGACGGGCTTTATAAAGATCCTTGCGATTTAATGAAGCAATATCTAAACCTTCCACCTCGACAGTGCCTTGACTCGGCTGTAATTGTCCACCCAGCATACGTAATAAGGTTGTTTTTCCCGTGCCACTCGGCCCCATAATAGCGGTTATTTTACCCGTAGGAATATCCAGTGAAACCCCTGAAAATATCTCGCGATCTCCTCTTGAGAAATGTAAATCGCGTATTTTTATAAATGTATCTGACAAAATATTGTCACAGCCCATTACTTTTATTAGCTGAGGATAATACGTTTATTTATCGCTTTATTCTAGTCATCTTAACCTTATTTCCAAATATCAATATCCTTACCCGATTCTAGGATTTTCTTTGAGTATTCATCACCATATTCTATAAAATCTTTATAGTCATGGTATTTTTTCTGCCCCATATAACTTAATAGTTGTTGAAAATGAAACGACTTAATCAAACCGGTTAAACGCGCTCTCTCCTCACCTTCTGCAAAAAATAGTACTGCGGGGCGATAACTGATACCGGCTTTTTTTAACCACTCCCCTGCGGTCGTTTTATTACCGTTTGTATCAATAATTTCTTTATTTGACAAAGCATCTAAGCGCACCACATTCAGAGGTTTTAACAAGTCTTTGGTCTCTGGCAAATCTAAAATTTCCTTATGAAAGTTATTACATTCGTCACAGGTTTTATCTTCAAACAACACCATTAATGGCTTATCTGATTTAAAGGCTTTCTGTAAATTTGTTATTTCTGCAAATGCCTCATGGTCAAGTAGTGTGTAAACCGAATCTTTTAAATGCGCTAAGCGATAACTAGGAAAGTCCGTTTTCTCGTAAGCTTTTTCTTTAACGTAATTCAATACTTGTCGAAACTCACGCGGGGACCTATAACCATTAACTCTTGCAACCACTTTATTATTTGCGTTCATAAACAAAAGTGTCGGTGTAAACGAGACTTGTAAAACTTTAGCCAGCTCTGCTTCAGTCACTTCTATTTTTTCATTAAATGCAACATCTCTGCTGCCTTTAATATTAATATGAATACTATCAAAATTAGTCTTAATGAACTCTTTATTACCCCCCTCTTTCTCTGATTTTATAAAGTTATCTTTAAGCATTTGAGCGCAATAGGGGCAACCCTTCAAATCTGCAAAAACCAGCATGTGTTTACCGGCATCCACAGCCTCGGCCGACTCTTCTCGAAAATCCAAAAAACTATCTTTAAAATAATTAGGGATTACCGCATCCGCTATACCGAGGACTTTTCCTTCTTTGGGCTTAGGTGACTCTGCCATAACAGAGGAAAAAGAAAGAAAAAAGCTACTAATTGCCAGCAATGAAACATTTAGCCAGTTTTTGAATTTAACAGTCATACCTACTCACCTTTTATATATAAGTAATCAGAGTATAGGACAACTAAAACCCTATAACTTCGATGGTTTTCATGTTTTTATCAAATAAACAACCTAAGCTTAAGCCAACAACATATTTTATGTACGGATAATTAATAGCAATAATAGGAGGCTATCATGTTAAATGTTCAACAATCCGAGGCATTTCCTCGCAAACAACCCAGAAATCATCAGTCACGTAGTATTAACCGCAGTGAGCGCTATCAAGGTATTGAGCAACGTGCAAAATCAATGGGGCTAGAATTAACAGAAGAACGACTAGAAGCAATAGATTTTGTTCTAGATTTTTACGCGCACTGTGAAGACTGCCGTAATGCTCGGCAACTAATGAAAGTCATGGATCAAGAATTTACCGATAAAGGTGGTAAAAAATATCTATATCGGTTATTTCCAGCCGGACCACTCAGCCAAATTCATGAATTAACAAATTTACCGGACTTGGGACATCAAACAGATCAAGGATTTGGAACGAGTTATTAAAGCTAATTTAATAAAGAACCTTAACTGATGTAGAGCCCAGATATTATCTGCATACTACAGATGGTTGGATCGTCTCACCTCATGAAATAAATGGATTAAGCGATAGCGATGAAGAAGTCACGCGATAACCGAAAAAGCTAAAATTTAATGGAGCATAAATAAAGCGAGGCTTGGAGCCTCGCTAGTTTTTACTTGTCTTCTTCTGGCAACGTAATATTTAACTCTAACACATCAAAATCATCACCTTTTTCAACATTTACATTCACATCATCTTCATCTACGTGAACATACTTCCTGATAACTTCTAAAATCTCTTCTTGTAACTTTGGCAAGTAATCAGGAGACTTTTTATTTTTATCTGAATGCTCATGCGCAATCAGTATCTGTAAGCGCTCTTTAGCCAGCGATGCAGTATCTTTTTTCTTTTCTGTTTTAAAGAAACTAAATAAACCCATTGTTATCCCCTAACCGAACAATTTCTTAAAGAAGCCTTTTTTCTCAACCTCGGCGTCAATAAAACGTAATGCTACTTCTTCCCCTAAGAAACGATCGACTACATCACTATACGCCTGACCTGCGGTACTTTCTGTATCTAATATCACAGGGTTACCACTATTTGAGGCTTGTAATACTGCACCTGATTCTGGGATAACACCAATTAAAGGAATTGAAAGTATTTCTACAATGTCATCCATACTGAGCATATCACCGCCTTCAACACGATTCGGCGAATAACGTGTAATCAATAAGTGCTCTTTTATCGTGCCACCTTCTTCGGCTTTTTTAGAGCGGCTTTGCAAGATGCCTAAAATACGATCAGAATCTCGTACTGACGACACTTCAGGGTTTGTCACAATTATCGCTTCATCGGCAAAATACAGTGCCATAAACGCACCACGTTCGATACCGGCAGGTGAATCACAAACGATATAATCAAAGCCATCTTCTTTAAGCTCATTAATAACGCTTTCAACACCTTCTTTGTTTAACGCATCTTTATCGCGGGTTTGCGAGGCAGGTAAGATATACAGGTTATCCACACGCTTATCTTTGATTAAAGCCTGCTTTAATGTTGCTTCACCATTGATAACATTAACGAAATCATACACGACACGGCGCTCAACACCCATTATCAAATCAAGATTACGTAAACCCACATCAAAGTCGATAACCGCAGTCTTGTGACCCTTTGCTGCTAAACCTGCAGCAAATGCCGCGCTTGATGTTGTTTTACCTACGCCACCCTTACCTGATGTGACAACAATTACTTTACTCAAGGTATATTCCTCTTAAAACGCTAATATTAGAAGTCATAGCTTTGTAGCAATGACTTTGATTTTGTTCAAACTATCAGCCCATTTTTAGGCTTTGTTATTTACTTGGTACTTGGTTAAATATTATTGTAACTACTCAGCTTGCACCTGAAACCCGCTATTTCTGCGTTAAAAAATGATCATTTACGCGTGTAACTCACATTTTTGCCTTGAACTAACAAATTTCAAGGACAATTGGGCCGTTACTGTTCACTTTTACCACTTGCTGAGTAGTTGTTACATATTATTTAGCTAAAGGTTTCTATTTTGCTAAAGGCTCTATAACCAGTTTCTCACCATCAAGATAGACCATTGCTGGCTTACCTTTTAATTCTGTTTTACTTTCATCCAATAACTGGTATCGCCCCGCAACTGCAATTAACTCTGCTTCCAATGATTGGCAAAAAATTCTTGCCGATGTATTTCCCCGTGCACCTGCTAATACACGTCCTCGAATGGCACCATAAACATGAATTGAGCCATCCGCCATAATTTCAGAACCCGCACTAGTGGGGGCTAAAACTGTCATGTCAGCAGATGCTGCGTAAATTTGTTGACCCGAACGTACAGGACGATCTACCGTTACAGAATCAATAGTTGGCTCTACTTGAGTGACTTCCACCGCCGCATTAGGATCAGGCGTTTTTTTACTCTGCCCTTTTGAACTTACACCTGCCTTCTTTTTATCCCCCTTCTCCTGCGTAGCTCGCATAATGGCCCAGCCATTATCACTAAGGTCTTTAGTGATACTCTTTGGCACATTTCTCACCCCGACAGGTATAAAGTCCAATTCCAGCAATGCCTTTTTTAGTGCATTAAAGTCTAAATCATTAGCCTTTTCCCCTAACTCATTACAATCAACTATAAGTGGACTTTGCATAAAAAACTGCGGTGCTTCATCCCTTTTTTTTGTCAATTCCGTAGTAAGATTTTTTATATCAAGATCACTCACATACAAGGCATTGAGCATCGACATCTCACCTTTTAGAACCATCTACTTACTCCATCGCAACATAAAGAAACGTATTATTATGGGTGAATGATATACGAGAAAGCAGTGCTTATGAATCCCTCTTTACTTACCTAAACACAATCAAATTATCACCTTAATGGCGCATGATGCTGATTTAAAAAGGAAAGAGAACACATAATCAATATTTATTATTTTGAAGTTTTTTCGAGAAGTTCTACCTGTGCTTTAAAGCTCAGCTACTGTACAATTCGGCCACACTTTTCATCAGAGATTTCACTCAACAATCAGCATGTCAAAGAGCCAGTTACACCCACTATTCCCTGCAAAAACAACCACTAAATATTGCTGGGGACAGCTACATGGTTGCGCGCAAGATTTACTCATCGCTAATACTACAAATGAATACAAAGGCCTGGTTGTCTTGGTTACCCCTGATAGTCATCAAGCGTATACAGCAGAAGCAAATATTAAATTTTTCTCAGCTCAATCTCCAGCAGAAGATCAAAACATTCACATTTTTCCTGACTGGGAAACTTTGCCTTATGATGTTTTCTCACCACATGAAGATTTAATTTCAGAGCGTCTCAAGGCGTTATATACGCTAGGCAACCTAGAGCACGGCGTTTTAATCGTCCCAGTTTCTACGCTAATGCAGCAATTACCGCCAGTTGATTACATTCGTTCCAATACCTTAATCGTAAAGGTGGGCGATACACTGAATATTGAAAACACCCGCATCCAATTTGATGAAGCAGGTTATCGCCACGTTACACAAGTCATGGAGCATGGTGAATACAGCACCCGAGGTTCTTTAATTGATTTATTTCCGATGGGATCAAATATACCCTACCGGATTGACTTATTTGATGATGAAGTCGAAACGATTCGCAGCTTTAATCCTGAAGACCAGCGCACCATAGAAAAAATCGAGCAAATTGAACTACTCCCTGCACATGAGTTTCCGCTAACACCTGAAGGCATTGATCGCTTCCGTGAAAACTACAGCACCCATTTAGGAGGCGATCTCGCCGCCAGTCAAATTTATGACAATGTAAGTAAAGGCACGCCACCTGCGGGCATTGAGTACTACCTGCCATTATTTTTTGAATCTACCGCCACCCTGTTTGACTATTTACCTGAAAAAACATTACTCATAAAAACCGACGGCGTAGAACCGGCGGCACAAGCATTTTATAACAACGTTTTAGAACGATATGAACAACGTAACCATGACGTTGAACGCCCTATTCTCGCACCAGAAAAACTCTATTTAAGCCCACAACAGCTCACAGAAAAAATAACTGCTCTTAAACATATTGATAGCCATAGTTTTAAACAAGAAGTAACAAAAGAATCATCACAAGAATTTAACTGTCATAACTATCCTACTGCAGTATTACCTTCACTACTGATTCAAGGACGCTCAGAAACACCGCTAATTTTGCTTAAGCAGTTTATGGCGCAATTTTCACAACAAAATGGTCAAATTTTATTTACCGCAGAATCAGCAGGACGTCGTGAAAACTTACTCGGGTTAATGCGTGATAGCGGCTACAGCCTAAAAACTCTAGACAATTGGCAAGACTTTACGCAATCCAATGAACCACTCAGCTTAATCATCGCCCCGATAGAAGAAGGCTTGTGGATTAAGCAGGATAGTGATAAAAACAAAGCTCCCTTAGCAATCATTCCAGAGTCATTATTATTCGGCCAGCAAGTTCAGCAAAAACGACGTCGCCAAAAACCCACCCGTGATGCTGACACCATTGTTCGCAACCTAACCGACCTCAGTGAAGGCGACCCTGTAGTACATGAAGAACATGGCGTCGGTCGTTACAAGGGCATGCAAAAGCTCACCACAGGCGGTATCGAACAAGAATTTATCACCCTCGAATATTCACGTAAAGACAAACTGTATGTACCCGTAGCCTCATTGCATTTGATTAGCCGATACACCGGTGCAAGTGCAGAAAATGCACCCTTGCACACCCTAGGCACAGAACATTGGGATAAAGTACGCAAAAAAGCAGCCCAAAAAGCACATGATGTCGCAGCAGAATTATTGGAAATACACGCGCGTCGGGCGGCGCAAAAAGGTCATGCCTTTCCTTTTAATGAGCTGGAATATCATGCCTTTGCAGATACCTTCCCGTTCGAGGAAACACCCGACCAAGCCGCCGCTATTGGCACCGTCATCAAAGACATGCTATCAGAACAACCGATGGATCGCGTAACCTGTGGTGATGTTGGCTTTGGTAAAACCGAAGTTGCAATGCGGGCAACCTTTGTAGCCGCAGATTCGGGCAAACAAGTGGCGATCATTGCACCAACAACGCTACTGGTTCAACAACACGCCAAAAACTTTGAAGATCGTTTTGCTGACTGGCCCTTTAAAGTCGCCTCGTTGTCACGTTTTAAAACGCCTAAAGAAACAAAACAAACACTTGCTGATATGGCATCAGGCAAAGTCGACATTGTCGTTGGTACGCACAAGCTTTTACAAAAAGATATTGTTTTTAAAGACCTTGGACTCGTTATTATTGACGAGGAGCATCGTTTTGGAGTTCGCCATAAAGAGCAACTCAAGAAAATGCGCTCCAATGTTGATATGCTCACCCTAACCGCCACTCCGATTCCACGCACACTAAATATGTCACTGGCAGGCTTACGTGACTTATCCATAATCGCTACACCCCCAAGCAACCGTCATGCCATTAAAACCTTTGTTAACGAATGGGACAAAGCACTGATTCAAGAGGCCTGTGCTCGCGAACTCGCCCGTGGAGGACAGGTTTATTTTTTGCACAATGAAGTAAAAACCATTCAAAAAATGGCAGAAGATTTAGCAAGCATTTTACCCGACACCAAGGTACGCTTTGCACACGGCCAAATGCCTGAGAAAGAACTCGAAGCGATTATGAGCGACTTTTACCATCAGCGCTTTCAAGTGCTAGTCGCCACCACCATTATAGAAAGTGGCATCGACGTACCCAATGCCAACACCATTATAATTAACCGAGCCGATAAATTAGGCTTGGCGCAATTGCATCAAATTCGTGGACGCGTCGGACGCTCTCATCACAAGGCTTATGCCTACTTAATTATCCCTAATAAAAAAACCATCACCGCCGATGCTAAAAAGCGCCTAGAAGCGATTGAATCACTTGAAGATTTAGGTGTCGGCTTTACCCTTGCTTCACACGACTTAGAGATTCGTGGCGCGGGTGAGCTTTTGGGTGACGGCCAAAGTGGTCAAATTCAAGAAATTGGCTTTAGTATGTATAACGACTTACTTGAGCGCGCTGTTAAAGCTCTAAAATCAGGCAAGCTGCCGGAACTAGACAAATCAGAATCACGCACCACCGTTGATTTAGGCGTACCCGCTCTCATCCCCGATGATTACTTACCGGATGTACACAACCGCCTAATCATGTACAAACGCATCGCCAGCGCCAAAAACACAGAAGCATTACGTGATTTACGTGTAGAAATGATTGACCGTTTCGGCTTATTACCCGAAGCAGTCACCAGCCTATTTGAAGTGACCCGACTGAAGCAAATTGCTCAAAAACTCGGCATTTTAAAACTAGACATGGGCGAAGAAGGCGGACGTATTTTATTTAATGAAAAACCCAATATCGACCCAATGAAAATATTCGGGCTGGTACAACAACGTCCATGGGAACTAAGCATAAAAGGCCAAGATAAGCTTTATTTTGAATATGAAACAATGGAAACCGTTGAGCAACGAGTGCAGTGGATTAAGCGATTATTTGATGAGATTGCTTTTTAGAACGCCCTAGGCGTTAAAAAGTACATCAACACTTTCGAAGGAAGTATCGATGTCGGTCGAAGCAAGGGTCGTTCTTAATACAAGCGACTCTCAATACCAGAACAGCCTCCTCAGCAGTTACGCGTCTATCAATTTACCACTCATCTTGTTTTATTTAATCAGAATAATCTGTAACAAGCGACATTGAAGCTTACAATAAGCATAGCAAAGGCACTTCGTTAAAACACTCAATAATAAATCAAAAAACAATCACTCCCACTCCATCTCCGTAAAAACCTGTTGAGCATTACGCCCAGAAAGAGTCTTATGTTTTAATAAATAATCAAACTTTGACTGATCAACCTTACTGATCTCAGAAAGATCACCATCGTTTTCAATAAATTGAGCCACTCCAAAACGCAAGTTCACCAAATAATCATAAGTATCTTTTCTTGCCTTTTCTAACGTAGTTGGATGACCATGACCCGGTATGACATGTTTAGGCTTATAACTCGCCATCGCTTCAAATGTTTTTAGCCAACTTTTACTGTTTGAATGATCAAGCACACCCAACATTCGCTCGGTATAAACGATGTCACCCGTAAACATGATCTTGCTTTGCGGTAACCATACAAAACTATCACCCGGGGTATGCGCTTGCCCTGCATGGGTTATTTCAAACTCAACATTAGCCACTTTAAATTTAAGTTCCTTTTCAAATGTTTTATCAGCAAAAACAGGATCTGTAAGTTTAACCTCTTTATCACCAACCAGGTTGCTGAGCATTAGAAACTGGAAATCTTTTCGAGCTTTTTGATCTTTAACAGCCTTTTCGCTGGCTATGATTTCAGCACCAAGTTTTTTAAAATAGGCATTGCCTAACCAGCGATGATCTTGCCCGCCTGTATTAATAACCTTTACAATAGGCATATCAGTGATTGTTTTTATCATGGCGTGAATTTGTTTTGCGCCGTTATAGGTTCCACCGGCATCAACCAAGACCACACCTTTGTCAGTCACCACAACACCAAAAGTCATATTATTGCCTAAATTTTCAGGAGTTCGATTAGTTAGATCACCCACTATGGCATAAATATTTTTCTCAACATTCTTTAACTCTAAATACCCATCCGCCCCAGCTGCCTGAGTAAAACTTAGCATTAAAAACAAAAATAAAACTAAGTGTTTAAACTGATTTTTCATAATAGATCCAATAGTGGTTATTCGCGCGGTATGATGACATCAAACAGATGTAGAGTGCATATGATTAAAATCATACAAAAAAAAACGGCCGGATAAACCGGCCGTTTTAATACCATAATTCTAAGATTAGTTAGAGCTTAACAACTTCAAATAAGCCACAAGAACCTTAATTTCATCCCCAGAAAGACGTGCTTCCCATGATGGCATTTCGCGCTGAATACCACCAGAAATGACCGCTTTAACCGCCTTAACCTTCGCTTCAATAGTGTCTGCTTCTGGCACATGTGCTTGCGTCCAAATTTTATCAGTGAGGTTAGCAGAACCTAGTGCTTTCATACCGGTAGCTGCTGGCGTATGACAACCTGAGCAACCTTTAGTGTTGAATATTTCTTTTCCGCTTGCCGCTAATCCTGTATCAACAGCTTCTCCTGATAAACTAAGCACGTAATTAGCTGCTTCCGTAATCTGCTGATCAGATAAGGTTGCTTTGTGAGCAGGCATATTACCCTTACGCCCTTTACGAATTGTAGTTTCAATATCTGCTGGATCACCGCCCCATAACCAAGCATCATCTACAAGATTAGGGTAATGGCCTCGAACACCTTGACCACCCGCTTGATGACAGGCTGCGCAGTAATCACCAAAAATACCTTTACCGTATGCCCGTACAAAGGCGCTTGAATCAGGGTCTTTTGCAACATCAGCTAATGCCATTCCTGCAACTTTTTTAACCATTGCTTGACGTTTTAGCTCGTTCGGGTCATTTTGCATCTCATGCGCTAGAAGTGCGCGAGTATTCCAAGGCACACTCATTTCCTCACCACCACCAACAATCTTTTTACCGTCCTTGATTGAGTCAGCTTTAAAAGAAATTGATGTCGAACCTTCGATAAAACCACGTTTAGCAAAATTAGTCGGCCAACTTGGGTAAATTATCCAATAAACAATCGAAAATATAATCGTTGCATAAAATGCCCACAACCACCATGTAGGTAGCGGATTGTTAAACTCCTGAAGTGTGTCGTCCCACACGTGACCGGTTGTTTCTGCCCCTGTTAAAGGGTCTTTAGTAATTTTGTGCTTATTTGACATATTATTTATCACCTTCTTTCTGTGAAGTGGGTACCCTAGGATCTTGATCATCATCAAGAAACGGGATATTACGATATTCCTCTAAGCGCTTAGAGCGCTTCTTACTACCGTAGACATAAATAAGGATAGCGGTAAAAGTACTCATCAGAATTAACATGCTGACAATTTTGGCGTTTGACAACACCATAAACCAAGCAATTAAATCATCTATCATTTTTATATCCCTGTAGTACTAGCGATTAACGAAACTTAACAAACTCGGCTTCGTCGTGCTTACTAAAATCAATCATTGTGCCTAAGATTTGTAGATAAGCGACTAAGGCATCCATTTCTGATAGCTTATCGGGGTTACCATCAAAATCCCCTAATTTAGCTTGCGCTTCTAAGTTCTTCTCAGCCATATTAATATCGAGCTTTTTAGCGACATCTTCACCAAATTTTTCAACATTAGCATCAAATTCAATTTTAGTGTGTGAATACGGTACACCTACCATTTTCAAGGTTGACATCTTATCGGCAAGGCCAACAACATCTAACGGTGTTTCACTCAACCAAGGATAATTAGGCATAATTGACTCAGGTACAACTGACGTAGGTTGAGTCAAATGCTTCACATGCCATGCACTTGAATATTTACCACCAACTCGAGCGAGATCAGGACCACGACGCATAGAACCCCACTGAAATGGATGATCATATTGTGATTCTGCCGCTAATGAATAATGACCATAACGTAATGCTTCATCTCTAAACGGACGAATCATTTGAGAATGACAGGTATAACAACCTTCACGTTGATAAATATCACGACCAAGTTGCTCTAGAGGTGTATACGGGCGAACCGCTTGTTTACCTTTGTTAGGACCATCAACAATCCTAACATCTTCAACAGTACCTTCAATAAAGTGCAAAGGTACTATCTCAACGAGTCCACCTATACTAATTGCCGCTAAAGTCATAACAATGAGTAAAGCTGCATTTGTTTCTATACTTTCATGTTTTAACATCGTCTTCTCCTTAAGCCATTGCAGCTGTTTGTTCAGCCGTACGTAGTGATTCACGTTTAGCAACAGTCATAAAGATATTGTACGTCATAACACACATGCCAGTTACAAAGAACATACCAGCAACAGCACGTGCCACCAAAGGACCATGCATAAATACAACCGTTTCGATAAAGCTATAAGCCAAGTTTCCGTATTCATCAAATGCTCTTAACATTAAGCCTTGGCCAATACCAGATACCCAAAGCGCCGTAATGTATAATAAAATACCAATCGTAGCTAAGAAAAAGTGTACATAGATAAGACGTACGCTGTAGATAGAAGTATTCCAAAGCTTAGGAATCATATGATAAAAAGATCCAAAGGTAACCATCGCAACCCAACCTAATGCACCAGAGTGTACATGCCCTACTGTCCAATCAGTGTAGTGAGAGAGTGCATTTACACTTTTAAGTGCCATCATCGGGCCTTCAAAAGTTGACATACCGTAGAATGATAGTGAGGTGATTAAGAACATCATAATCGGATCAGAACGTAACTTATCCCATGCACCTGACAAGGTCATAATGCCGTTGATCATTCCGCCCCAAGATGGCATCAATAACATAATTGAGAATGCTGCTGCGAGTGATGATGTCCAATCAGGGATTGCTGTCCAATGTAAATGGTGAGTACCCACCCACATGTACATAAAGCTTAGCGCCCAGAAATGTACGATAGATAATCGATATGAGTAAACGGGACGGCCTGCTTGTTTTGGCACAAAATAGTACATCATTCCTAGGAAGGCAGCCGTAAGGAAGAATCCTACCGCGTTATGCCCGTACCACCATTGCGTCATCGCATCTTGTGCACCTGAGAACAGGCTGTAAGACTTAGTCCCAAAGAAGCTTACCGGAACTGCCAAGTTATTAAAGATGTGTAACAGAGCTACCGCTAATATAAAGCTAATAAAAAACCAGTTTGCTACATAGATATGTGGCTGGTTACGCTTTAATAAAGTCATGGTGTATATAAGGAAGTAAACCACCCATACCACTGCAATTAGTAGATCAACATACCACTCTG
>JALSJU010000052.1 GCA_026989145.1 Thiotrichaceae bacterium | reverse complement strand
TTGTTGTATTTCTCATGAAGGCAATAAGCATTCATTTCAAAATACGCCTAGGATATACTGCCCTAGAGACTTACAGAATTTTATGGGACTTAATCAGGCTTTTCTTAATGATATTCATGATTTTATGCTGGCTCAACGCTATAGTAAAACGGAATTAGTAGAGTCAGTGTAACGTTTATTTAAAATATGCGAAGCCATTAAAAGAGGAAACCACACTGCACTTCACCAGATATTAAAAAACACACGAATATTGGAAATAGGGAAAGCGCTAAGAATGCAAAATTAACGCTTAACGTTAAAAGTTAATTCATCTGTACGCATTTTTAATGCGTCACTGTTATCAACTATTTGGGCACTTAAAGTATGCTTACCTGCTGGTAAATTACTGAAATTAGCAATACGTGAACGGGTCTTTTTCTGTGCTTTTCCATCTATGGTGATGATTAATTTATGCGCTTTTTTTAACGGTGGTTTTACTTTAAGCATTGCCGTGATGTCACCGTCTTTTGCTTTAATGGTTTGTCCAGATTTAGGGGCGATAAAATCAAGTGTTGTATAGCTAGCTTGGAAGCTTGATTTTACAGCGACTTTTTTGACACTAATACTACGAAATTTTGCTGCTTTAGGCTTCTCTGACTCAAGCGGTAACCACTGTTTTCCATAATCTTCCACAACAGTAATTTGTGGCATATCAATGGCTTTAGCACGTTGATTTCGCGGTGCTTCATCACCGTAGTGAACTACTCCTTGGGCATCCGTCCATTTCAAAATACCCTCGGCTTGTAACAATACGGGGCTTGTAAGTAATGCTATTAGAATTATTTTTATACTTAAATGAATATGACTTGTTTGAGAAAGCATAATAGTCCTGATTATTATAGTAATGTGTTTTTAGACGTTGTTAACTAACAAGGGTTCATATGCGTCCAAAGCCCCATGAAAATTTCATTTTTAGTTTGTCTGTCCCGCCAATTCTAACACCATGAAACATGGTTTCTGCAATTTTAGTTGATTGTCTGATGCGTGCTATATCTATCATAAATTCAGCATCGGCAATGAGGCGTTCTACATCTTCACCGGGGTAGCCTGCCCAATATTTTAAATCATGTAGGAAACAGGCTTGGTAGATGCTGATTCCATTGGTTTCATCGGGCCACATTGTACAGCCATCACTTTTAAATATCATTGCGGGTGGATCTTTTTCAATCTTTTTCCACAGCTGAGGTAAGTCAAAAGCTTGGCAAATTTTTTTAATGGTTTTCAGTGGTACTTCTTCATCTACAGTAGGTAATTTCAATTGACTCATCGTAGTTAAACCTAATCTTCAGATAGAAAACACGATGATAGCACAAGCCTTTGATTCCATAGAATACCCCAAAAACACTCGAATAACTTACGGGTGAAACGATTGTTTTTCGAATATCCTATGAAACCAAAGTCTTGCGCTCTCATTCGCGTTTCTATTTGGAGATTAGGGTTTAATATCCTCATAATCTCGGCTGGCAGAACCGGTATAAAGCTGGCGTGGACGACCTATTTTAGATTCTTTATCGCCCATCATTTCATTCCATTGAGAAACCCAACCAACGGTTCTACCAACAGCAAATAATACGGTAAACATGTTGAGAGGAATGCCCATGCCTAAGAAAATAATACCGGAGTAAAAATCGACGTTTGGATAAAGGTTACGCGAGATAAAATATTCATCTTCAAGCGCCACACGCTCTAATTCCATCGCCGTATCAAGCAGCTTTTGGTGCTCGAGGTTTTGACATTGCCCATTAGCTAGCATTTCGTGACAGATTTCGCGGATGATTTTTGCACGTGGATCAAAGTTTTTATACACCCGATGCCCAAAGCCCATTAAGCGGAAACGGTCGGACTTGTCTTTAGCCCTGTCAATAAAGCTTGCTAAAGGCTTGCCAGATTCATTAATTTCAGTGAGCATTTTAATCACTGCCTCATTCGCTCCACCATGAGCAGGACCCCAAAGTGAGGCAATACCAGAAGCCAATACGGCAAACGGGTTTGCTTGTGAGCTACCTGCTAAACGCACTGTAGAGGTGGATGCATTTTGCTCATGATCAGCATGTAAAATTAAAATAACATCTAATGCTTTTGCCAACAGGGGGTCAACACTATATTTTTCAGCAGGAGTGGAGAACATCATGTGCAAAAAATTTTCACTAAAGCCGAGCGAATTATCAGGATATACAAATGGCAAGCCTTGCGCGTAACGATAACTCCACGCTGCGATTGTTGGCATTTTAGCAATTAAACGGTGCGCCGCGTTAATGCGATCTTGTGGGTTATGCACATCTTCATCATCATGATAAAAGGCAGAAAGCGCAGCAACTACACCGACCATAATCGCCATGGGGTGTGAATCACGACGAAAGCCGCTGTAAAAGCGCAATAGTTGTTCATGCAACATGGTGTGATGTTTGATGGTGTATTCAAACTCGTCCATTTGGGTTTGATCAGGCAATTCACCGTGCAGTAACAAATAGCAGGTTTCCAGATAAGTGCTACTTTCAGCTAGCTGTTCGATAGGGTAACCGCGATATTCAAGAATACCTTTTTCACCATCTAGGTAAGTAATATTGCTCCAACAACTAGCCGTTGCCATAAAACCAGGGTCATACGTAAAGTAGCCCAATTGTTTGTAAAGGCTACGAATATCAATCGTCATCGGCCCGCAAGTGGGGCTTAAGAGGTCAAGCTCGATAGTCTTGCCGGTACGATTATCTGTGAGTGTTACGCTATCTTTTGGCATACATCTACCTTTCCTATTTACTGTAAACGAGCTTATTCTAGGGGCTTGTCCGAGAACAAAGACCGTAGCGAAAATCACAGAATTATCATAAGTTGTGATTATCGAAAGAGGCGAATAGCACGGCTATTTAACGATTTTGATAA
>JALSJU010000051.1 GCA_026989145.1 Thiotrichaceae bacterium | reverse complement strand
GGCGCTATGAATCACAACAAGATCATCGGCAAAACTTTGCTGTTTGATATTTTTCCAAGCCATTTTGTGAACCTGTTGGGTAAAATGCTATTATCCCATTTTTGTGGGATTTTTGCACTCTCGTGCAGAGGTCTCTATTTGACTTAATTTTTTAAGGTTAATGGTTCATACAGCATCCAATGATATACTTATCCTCATCCAATATACCTCATCCAATATAATTAAATTTAGGAATAAATCATGGAAATCGAAGTAGACGGCAAAACAATTCAACTCAGTGAAGCAGGCTGGATGGAAGATTTAAGCGAGTGGACAGAAGAAATAGCAGTAAAAATTGCAGCTGAGGTTGAAGATATTCCTGAGCTTACTGAAGAACACTGGGACATCATAAACCTAACACGTAAAGCGTTTTACGACTTAAACCAAGTTGCTGAACCACGTAAATTTATGAAAATGATGAAAGCTGAATTTGGTAAAGATCGCTCTACAAATAAATATATTTTCACCCTTTTCCCAAAAGGTGGCTTAATTAAATCAGCCAATAAAGTTGCTGGTTTACCTCGCCCCAAAGGTTGTAGCTAGAAACGTTGTAGTTAGTACGCTAACTGCATAAAAAATAAAAAAGCCGCTAACAAACGTTAAGCGGCTTTTTTATTGCTACAATCATGTTATGAGTAAAAAACTAGAAACCATTAAATTACGACTTCGCGAATTTGCAAAAGAAAGAGATTGGGACCAATTTCATTCACCCAAAAACTTCTCAATGGCACTTATTGTAGAGTGTGCCGAACTGGTCGAGCATTTCCAATGGTTAACCGATGAACAAAGTAAGCGTTTGCCTGATGAAACCTTAGATGAAGTCTCGTTAGAAATGGCAGATATTATGATTTATTTAATTCGCTTGGCGGATAAGCTGGATGTGGATTTAATTGAATCTGTAAACCGTAAAATAGAATTGAATGCGATAAAATACCCTGTTGAAACATCGAAGGGCTTGGCGACTAAATATAATAAGCTTTAAATTTATAGCCACAGAAACACACTGAAGGCACGGAAAAAACAGTTTAGTTTGACGAAGCCAAGCCCACCAGTAAGTTAAGCCGTTAACTCAGCCAATAACACTTTATTCTTCTGTTGTTGTTTATTAAGTGTTACCCGATTCGCATAAAAAATACTGGCCAATTGCTCCACAGCAACCTCAAAATCATCGTTAATCACCACGTAATCAAACTCATCATAGTGCGTAATATCATCACAAGATTGCCCTAAACGCTTTGCGATAACTTCTTCGCTATCTGTTCCGCGGCCACGTAGGCGCCTCTCTAACTCTTCTTTGGAAGGCGGTAAAATAAAAATCGACAAGGCTTCAGGCATTAGCTTTCTTACCTGTTCTGCCCCTTGCCAATCAATTTCTAAGATCACGTCAACGCCCTTATCAAGCAATACATCAACAGCAGCTTTTGAGGTTCCGTAATGGTTATCAAATACTTTAGCGTGTTCTAAAAATTTATTTTCACTGACATCGCTTAAAAATTCTTCAGCATTAATAAAATGATAATGTTTACCGGCAACCTCACCTTCGCGGGGCTTGCGGGTAGTATGTGATACCGCCATTTCTGCATCATCCAGCGACTCAAGCAAGGTCGTAATCATGCTGGTTTTGCCGGCACCCGATGGTGCAGAAATAATATATAATGTTCCCGTATTCATAATCATTCCAAATAAAATATGCCTCGTATTATTACCGTACCTGCCTTCTCTGACAACTACATTTGGTTACTTTGTAATGAACTAGTCGGCGACAGAGCAAAGAGTAAAAAAAACTACGGACTCATTATTGACCCTGGTGACCCTCGACAACTGTTAATCACATTAGAACAAGAACAAATCCAGCCCATTGCCGTACTACTCACCCACCTACATTTTGATCATGCTAACGGCTTGGCAAAACTTACTGAGTGTTACCCTGACTTACCCATCTATGGCCCACAAAGTGAATATGAACTACTCAGTAAAGACCCTAACCCGCCTACTTATGGCCCTGCCACCAACTGTTTTAATTATGTAACGAATTTTTTACAAGGTGATGAAGTATTAGAATTTGAACAAGTTGGTTGTCGCTTTCAGTTAATGAAGATACCCGGTCACACCTCAGGACATATCGCCTATTATGATGCTGAGAATAAAAATCTATTTTGCGGCGACACCCTCTTCATGGGGGGTTGCGGGCGTGTTTTTGATGGTACATTTGAGCAGCTGCATGATTCATTACAAAAAATAAAAGCACTGCCAGACGACACTAAAATCCATTGTGCGCATGAATACACCTTAGATAACCTAGGCTTTGCCAAATGGGTAGAACCTGAAAACGCCGAAATTACCGCACGCATTGAAGCGGATATGGCACTGATTGACGACGATAAAGCAACCGTGCCCAGCCTGCTATCGTTAGAGAAAAAAACCAACCCTTTTTTACGCACCGACTTAGCAGCCGTTAAACAAAAAGTAGCCGATGCCACCGGCAAACATTTAGAAAGCTCAGCAGAAGTCTTTGCCGCCATGCGGATTTGGAAGGATACTGCTTATGACTAAATATGATAAGCATTGATTAATCACGTTTATTCATGTATACATTATTAAACTAACTATTCTATTGAGACCTTAAATATGAAAAAAAACTTATCCCTAGTCATAGCTTCGAGTTTATTTTTGTTAGGTGCATGTTCAACAAATATGGAGATGAAAGCAACGGGCGGAAGTAAATCTGATGGCACTGTAACACTTTCATTTGATCATGCCGCTATTCTTGACCCTATTATCGATGAGAAGAAGGCACTCCAAACCGCCCAATCAAAGTGTAAAGTATGGGGCTTTCGTCATGCCAAAGCATTTGGTGGTAGCACTAAGAAATGTTTAGAAGAATATAAGACCGGTGGCTGTGTAGCTTATAGAGTAAAAAAAGTTTATCAATGCTACTAAGTCTACCTATTTTACAAAAGCCGCCAAATACCATTATCCAATCCATCGATTGTCCAAGAGCCTACCCGATAACGAATTAAGCGTAAGGTTGGATGACCGATTGCTGCGGTCATCCGCCGTACTTGGCGGTTTTTGCCTTCGCTGATTGTTATTTCTAACCAACAATCTGGAATGTTTTTACGAACTCGAATCGGCGGGTTTCGTTTCCACAAGCCTGCAGGCTCATTCATCAACCTAACTTTTGCTGGCTTAGTCATCCCATCTTTTAACTCAATGCCTTCACGCAGTAATTCCAGCTTATCTTCACTAGGCACACCTTCAACTTGCACCCAATAACATTTACTCATTTTATTCTGCGGGTTAGCGATTTTATGTTGTAGCTTGCCATCATCGGTTAACACCAATAAACCTTCACTGTCACGATCTAAGCGCCCTGCAGGGTAAACGCCTTTTTCATCAATATAATCTGCCAGCGTGCTTCTACCCTCGCTATCAGTAAACTGGGTTAAAACATCGAAAGGTTTGTTAAAAAGAAGTATTTTTGGCATATCACTATCTTACCTTAATTTTCCGTGTCCTTCCGTGTCCTTCCGTGGCAAACTTAAGCTTTCTAAAGATTCACAAGGAACATCCCATGCCAGAATACAAATCACGCACATCCACCCACGGTCGTAATATGGCAGGCGCTCGCGCATTATGGCGTGCTACGGGTATGAAAGATGATGATTTCAGCAAGCCCATTATTGCGATTGCCAATTCATTTACACAGTTCGTACCCGGCCATGTTCACTTAAAAGATATGGGGCAATTAGTCGCTCGTGAGATTGAAAAGGCTGGTGGTGTCGCCAAAGAATTCAATACCATTGCGGTCGATGATGGTATCGCGATGGGCCATGATGGCATGTTATACAGCTTGCCTTCGCGCGAGATAATTTCAGATTCTATTGAATACATGGTTAACGCGCATTGTGCCGATGCGTTGGTGTGTATTTCAAACTGCGACAAAATTACACCGGGCATGTTAAATGCTGCTTTACGCTTAAATATTCCGGTTATTTTTGTCTCAGGCGGGCCGATGGAGTCGGGTAAAAGCATTATTAAAGATCAAGTAGTCAAGCTTGATTTAGTGGATGCTATGGTTGCCGCAGCGGATGACAGTAACTCTGACGAAGATGTAATGAAAATGGAGCGTTCTGCCTGCCCAACTTGTGGCTCTTGTTCTGGTATGTTTACCGCAAACTCTATGAATTGTTTAACTGAAGCGCTTGGGCTTGCGTTACCCGGAAACGGCTCAATGCTTGCGACTCATGCCGACCGTGAGGGTTTGTTTTTAGAAGCTGCCCGTCAAATTATGATACTCACTAAACGCTATTATGAAGAGGATGACGAATCTGCCCTGCCCCGTAATATTGCTAATTTTAAAGCGTTTGAGAACGCCATGTGTCTCGATATTACTATGGGCGGCTCAACGAATACGGTACTGCATTTACTCGCTGCTGCACATGCCGCAGAAGTTGATTTCACGATGGATGATATGGACAGGCTATCGCGCATCGTACCAAATTTGAGCAAGGTAGCTCCTGCAACACAGTTATTCCATATGGAAGATGTACACCGCGCAGGTGGTGTTTTCCGTATCTTAGGCGAGCTTGAACGTGGCGGCATGATTCATACCGAATGCTCAACCGTACATGAAAAAACCATGGGCGAAGCGCTTGAAAAATGGGATATCACTCGTAACCCTTCCGAAGAAGTACAAACTTTTTACAAGGCAGCACCGGGTAATGTACCGACTCAAACCGCATTTAGCCAAAATAAACGTTGGGACTCACTAGATTTAGATAAGGTGAATGGCTGTGTTCATGACATTAAAAATGCTTATTCCAAAGACGGTGGTTTAGCGGTTTTGTACGGTAATATTGCTGAAGATGGCTGCATCGTAAAAACCGCAGGCGTCGATGAAGGCAGTCTTACCTTCACGGGACGAGCGCGAGTATTTGAATCACAAGACGATGCTGTAAGCGCGATTTTAGATGATCAAATCATCGCTGGCGATGTGGTTGTTATTCTCTATGAAGGCCCAAAGGGCGGACCGGGAATGCAAGAAATGCTTTATCCGACCAGCTACTTAAAATCTAAAGGCCTAGGCAAAGCCTGCGCACTTATCACTGATGGTCGATTTTCAGGCGGCACCTCGGGCTTATCAATCGGGCATTGCTCACCAGAAGCCGCAGAAGGCGGGACTATCGGTTTAGTACAAGAAGGCGATAGTATTGAAATTGATATTCCGAAGCGAACTATTTCACTCAACATTAGCGACGCTAACTTAGAAAAGCGTCGAACTGAAATGAATGCCAAAGGTAAAAACGCATGGAAACCAGCACCGCGCCCACGCAATGTGACACCAGCCCTACGAGCTTATGCAGCAATGGCAACCTCAGCGGCAAAGGGTGCGGTTCGCGATGTATCACAGGTTGAAAAATAACATGGCTTTGCGAATAGTTGGGGTCTGTATTTTTAGCGCATTGACCGCCTGCAATAAGCAACCGCAATCGCCTTCAATATCACAAACGGAACAAGCTCAAAAAACATCGTTACAAGAAGCATTGATATTAAAAGATGACTTTTCTCAACGTAAATCTAATTGGCAGGTTATCAATGGACAATGGAGTTTTGAAAAGGGTATTTTAAAACAATCCGGCACTAAAGAAGCCTATCCTGAAATTTTATATAAAAACTTAGCTATTGCTGATGTCAAAGTAGCAGTAAGCTTTACGCCAATCTCAGGGAATATTGATGCCAGCGGCGGCATTATTTTTAGAGCAAAAGATGAAGATAATTACTACATCGTACGAGCAAATGCTTTAGAAGATAACTTCCGACTTTATACTTTTATTGATGGTCGTAGACATCTGCTAAAATCTGCAACAGTCAAGCCGCCCTCTTTTGCTAAGGCGCATTCAATACGCATTATTGCCGTTGGTAATCATATTCAAGCCTATTTAAATGATAAGCTAAAAATAGATATTACCGATGATACGTTTAAAAAAGGGGTCACTGGCCTTTGGACAAAGGAAGACTCCGTAACCACTTTTGATGACTTCAGGGTTTATAGTCTAAAATAATAGTCAAAGGCAGTCCTCTAAAGCCATCAACTTAATGTCCGGTGCTCAATTATCGTCCTTCATGAAACATGCAGACTAGTTAGCTACTACAGGCTCTGGTAAGCGGTAAGTAGCGTGACAAGCAATGCAGTTATTCATCAGAGCATCCAATTGTTTACGGATTTCTAGTGGCTCTTTGCCTTCCTTGGCTGCAGCAGAAATATCATCAAATAAACCACGTGTGCCAAAACCTAATTTTTTCATACCCAATGGGAGTTTCTGAAATAATGCACCCGGTGTATTCGCTTCTGCTGCCATACCCGCTTCATGGGCTATTTTTTCAACCGATTTTAAGTCTTTATTCGTGAGCGCGCTACTTACCGCTTGCACACTAATTAAAAACTGGCGCATTTCATCTAACACTAAGTCGCGCTCATTCTTATTTAGAATAACATTTATGCGCCCATCGGTTGAAGCTGCCACGCTACCTTTAGTGAATTTATAAGCCAAAAAGCCAATAATAAGCAGTAAGATAACGATAATAATATTTTTTTTTCATAACAATCCTTTTACAGTGGTTGGAGAAACTCTGATCAAGTCTAATTCTTTTTGGCTTGCTTGCAAATAACTTAATCAGGTTCTCCTTAAATGCGCTTATTTGCCGCAACGCTCTTTATCTGAGGTTAGTATAGCGCGAACTTCTGCATCTAGCTCTGGTACTTGGGTTACATAGGCACTTCCCGTATTATCTTCAATTTGTTGAGCAAATGCACGTAGGTGATTTCGCGAGCCACATAATAAATTTTTGTAGCTTGAAATTATATCCGTATGCTCCGCAGAAACGTGATCTAAATGGGTATTTATATCACGAATATCGGTTTCTTCTACGAAGGCTCCCACACGAAGTGCCGCTAGATCATCACTACCTAGCCCTTGGTTTAACAGTTCATCATACAACTCTTGAAGATGTTGATCTGTATAAGTGTCTCTTTCTCCCGTTGATGGATCATCAATCCCATACTCATCCATTAATTGCTTCATTTTATCAGCGTGCTTACTTTCGGCGTTATTTGAAATATTCTGGAAAATTTCTAAACCTTTTGCGTCATATAGGTCCAAATAAAGGTCTCTTGCAAGCTCCTCCTCTTCACGCATAAATAATAGGCCTTCTACTTCAATATCACTTAAACGGGTTTCATTTGTTGAAGAGCTTGAATCTGCAGGCCCTGAGTTAGAAGTACGGGTTTCATTTGTTGAAGAGCTTGAATCTGCAGGCCCTGAGTTAGAAGTTGAGTCGCTCCCGCATGCAGTTAATAAAAGTGTTGCGCTGAATAGAGTGGTAACTAGCTGTGTTTTGTTCATTGTTAAATTCCTTGGTTTATTAGAGCAGGCTAATATATAAGAAGAACCTTAAATGAAACTGAAAATTTTAAGTTTGATTTAAGCTAGGCTTGCTATAATGACGGTGTATTAAATGACTAGGAGATAATACACTATGAAAATCGTAACAATAATATCGGCTGCAACACTACTATTAGCATCGCAAATAAGTTTTGCAGAAGATGCAAAAACAGGTGAGGCGCTGTACAAACAAAACTGCTCAGTCTGCCATGGTTCGACAGGCGGAATGGATATGGCAAAACGAATAGCACCACCAATTGCTGCTGTTAGAATGCACTATATCAGCACTTACAGCGATAAAGATTCTTTCGTACAAGCAGTATCAGGCTGGCTAGAAAATCAAGATGAAAATAAAAGTATGATGCGCGGGGCTATTCGTCGCTTTAAAATTATGCCACCAATATCAATACCAAAAGAAGATGCCGAAAAAATAGCAGCCTATATTTATGATGGCGATATTGATAAGCCAGAAGGTTTTGAGGATCATGTCAACGAAAGACACGGTAAGAAAAAAGATAAAAAGCACGGCATGAAGCATAACACTGAAATGAAATAGGACATCATTTAGCATGCGCTTACTCTTAGTGGAAGATGACTCAGAACTTAGTCAAAACCTGCATCAGCAATTAAAGCTACAAGGTTACGCTGTTGATATTGCTGATAACGGTATTGATGCTGAGTTTATGGGCAATGAAGAACCTTACGACATGGTAATTCTTGACCTTGGCTTACCCCAACGCTCTGGGTTAGAGGTGCTAAAAAACTGGCGGGAGCAGCATAATGCTGTTCCCGTTATTATTTTAACCGCACGCGATGCATGGCATGAGCGCGTGGATGGCTTTAAAGCAGGCGCTGATGATTACCTCGGCAAACCATTCCATTTTGAAGAGTTGTTAGTGCGCATTCAGGCATTATTACGCCGTCATCATAAATCAGTCGGTGAACCCATCACCGAAAGTGGCTTACTATTAGATGAAGATCGACAAACCGTCACTTTAGCAACAGGAGTAACAACTGACTTAACGGGCACAGAGTTTCGTTTATTACGTTATTTTATGCTGAATCCCGATAAAATCCTGACTAAAACACGTCTGGTCGAACATGTTTATGACCAAGATTTTGATAAGGACAGCAATCTTATAGAAGTTTACGTGCGTCATTTACGTAAAATTATTGGTAAAGATTGTATTGTCACAAAACGTGGCCAAGGCTATATCTTTAAAGCACAAGCACTTTCGCACCCGTTATGAAGTCTCTTGAGCATCAGCTACAAAAAAAGTTGGCGATAGTATCCATTCTGGTATTACTCATTTTATTGCTCATCACCAACCTGTCCACCCGTAGCATCCTTACTGATTTTGTAAGTTCTCGATTAGCGCTAGATGCGCAAAGAATTCTGGATAGTCTTATTATCAAAAAAGATGTATTAGCCATACGCGAGGGACAACTAAACCCCGTTTATAACACCCCAAATTCAGGCCATTATTATCGTGTGCAAGGTACTGATAAGCAGCTATTATCAACATCACTCAATAATACAACTCTCCCCATTATTGACACCCTTGAGCCAACCATTATTCATGATATTCCAGGCCCTGAAAATCAGCATTTAATTCTTTGGTCGAAAGCGTATAAAAAGAACGGACAAACGATTGTTGTCTCCGTTGCAGAAAACATGAGCCAACTAATGTTAGAGCGAAAACGCTTTACCCTGTTATTTCTCGTTGTAGGTATTATTGGCGTTATTCTCATGCTCCTTATTTTAAAACTTATTGTGCGCCGTTTATTCAAACACCTTGATAAATCTCGCCAAGAAATTCGCCAAATTGCGTCTGGAGAGCGCCAGCTACTATCTGAAAACGTACCCACAGAAATCTACCCATTAGTGACTGAGTTTAACCATAGTCTGTCCATGATGCAGCAACGCATGGAACGCTCGCGCAATGCACTAGGCAACCTAGCCCATGCATTAAAAACACCTCTCAGCTTACTCTTACAGCAATTGGAAAATGAAAAAATAAATCCAGAAAATGCAAAAAATCAGGCTGAGCGAATTCGTCAATTAACAGAAAGAGAGCTTAAGCGTGCTCGTATGGCGGGTATGGGCAACACCACGCAACGCTTTGACCCACGCGAGGAGTTGCCCATACTCATCAAAGTACTAAAACAAGCCCACCAAAAAGAAGCACTGCAAATAAACCTGTCCATTACTGAAGACATCAGCATTTTTGGCGATCGCGAAGACATGCTAGAACTCTTCGGAAACCTACTCGATAATGCCTGCAAGTGGGCAAATAGCCAGATTGATATTTCATTCTCAAGTGAAAATAATAGTATTAACGTCAGCATAGAGGATGATGGAAAAGGTAGTGCACCTAGCAAATTAAATAGCCTTACCCAACGAGGTACGCGTATTGACGAGTCAATAGAAGGGCATGGCTTAGGTCTAGCCATTTGTAAAGATATTGTAAAATTATATGAGGGAACGCTGCACTTTGAACAGGCAAAAAAACTATCAGGTTTATTGGTGTGCTTATCTCTACCTAGGAACCTGTCCGAGAACTAAGACCGTAGCGAAAATTACAGAATTATCATAAGTTGTGATTATCGAAAGAGGTGAATAGCACGGCTACTTAACGATTTTGATAAGCTCAAATTATGATGATTGTTGAATTTTCAGTAGGTTTCTAGTTCTCGGACAGGCTCCTCGTCATAGCACAAATATTTAAAATTCAGATTTCAATTCTCGACCTAGCAAGGATTTTACCGCTTGTTTGGGCTCTAACCCTTCATAAATGACTTTATGTACATGCTCACAAATCGGCATTTCAACACTAGCCCGCTCAGCCAATAAACCAATGCAGTGAGAAGACTTTGCGCCTTCAACCGCCTGACCAATTTCTTCGATAGCCGCATTCACTTCTTGCCCTTTGCCCAATGCTAACCCTAAACGACGATTACGGGATTGGTTATCAGTGCAGGTAAGCACTAAATCACCCACACCTGACAAACCCATAATAGTCTCATTCTTCGCACCTAAGCTTTCTGCCAAACGCATAATTTCTGCTAGGCCACGTGTAATAATTGCAGCACGAGCGTTAGCACCAAAGCCTAAGCCATCGGAAATACCAGCGGCAATTGCGAGTACATTTTTAATCGCTCCGCCCAACTCAACGCCTAAGACATCATCACTGGTATAAACGCGGTAGTTACCACCCTGAAAGGCATTAGCAATTTTTTGTGCAAATTGAGGGGTTGATGCGGCGGCGGTCATAGCAGAGGGCAAGCCATTGGCCACTTCAAGAGCAAACGTTGGACCCGATACTAAACCATACGGAATATTATCACCAAGTTCATCGATTAAAACTTCATGCAATAATTTTCCCGTACCCACTTCTAAGCCTTTGGTTGCCCAAAAAATAGCATGAGTGGAAGTAAGTTTTGATTTTATATTTTGAAGTAAAGTACGAAAACCATGACTTGGAATAACGATTAATTGCTCATCAGCGTGATTGAGCATCAATTCTAACGAGTCAGTGCAATGTAAATTATCAGGAAAAGGAATACCTGGGAGGTAGTGTGTATTTTCGCGGGCTTTTTCGTAACTTGCTGCCTGCTCTGGATTAAAATCCCAGAGCAAAACTTCGATACCATTTCTAGCAAGCTGTAACGCCAGTGCTGTTCCCCAAGAACCTGCACCGTAAACAGCAATTTTTTCTGGGCGTTCAGCATTACTCATAAGAAGTTGACTGTAAAGCTAATGCTTAGTCTCTTCATCACTAGCAGACTCGTTTAATTCACCCGCTTGCTCTTCTTCTGCTAACCGTTGTGCATACAAAGCATCAAAGTTAATTGGCGATAAGTGCATCTCAGGGAAGCTACCTTTTGAAACTAAGTTAGCAATCACTTCACGTGCATAAGGGAATAACTGGCTCGGACAAAAACTAGATAATAAATGATTAAGCTGGTCATCAGGGTAACCTTGAATCATAAAGGCACCTGCTTGAGTAACTTCGACTAAGAAAGCTGTTTTATCTGACTTATCTTTAACCGTAACGGTGACTTGTAGCTCAACCTCATAATGAGATTCACCTAATGGGTTAACCACTGTATGCAGGTTCAAGTCAGTCGTAGGATCCCAGTCCTGAGTAAATATTTCAGGACTATTTGGTGATTCAAAAGATACATCTTTTACATAAATACGTTCAATGACAAACTGTTGTTCTGCTTGCTCGCTCTGCGTTGTTTGTTCTTCTGCCATTTGTAAATCCCTTTAATTCGTTCAATTTATTTCAAGTAAAGTATCTAATTCGTTGTTTCGATCAAGCGCGGCAATATCATCGTAACCTCCAACTGCTTGATCATTTATAAATATCTGAGGCACCGTGTTTCGATTACTGAGCTTTGCCATTTCTTCCCAAAGAATATTATCACCATCGACCGGGATTTCATCATATTCAACCCCTTTTTTCTTTAATAAGCTTCGCGCACGCATACAGTACGGGCAAAAACGTGTGGTATACATGGTAACTTTTGCTGTCATACCCAGCCTAACTTTTCACAATTGGAAGGTTAGCAGACTCCCAAGCAAGCATGCCGCCTGTAAGGTTAGAGACATCAGCAAAGCCTGCTTTTGTTAATATTTGACTCGCATAACCGGAGCGGTTTCCGCTGCGACAATAAACTAAAACAGGCGATTGTTTGCTTTTTTCTAGCTCTGCTAACTTTGAAGGTAGTTGACCTAATGTTATATGTCTCGCGCCTTTAATTTTACCACCCTGCACCTCTTTGTCTTCCCTTACATCTAAAACCAAAGCATCATCTTTATTCATTAGCATGACAGCTTCATTTACCCCTACCTGCTTATATTTACGGGTTGCATTGGATATTTCTGTTTTGATAATAAAGCCCAAAACGGCAAAAAAACCAATAACAATGAGTGCATTATTCCGTGCGAATTCAATATATTCTTGCATAGTAAGTCTGTGCTAAAAAGGAAGATACGGATAAGATAACCGCAGTCACGCTTCGGGTAAAGCGTATTGTGAGAAAATCTGAATTATTAGAGTAATAATCCATATTTGCATGGATTTTAGTGAGCAGCCGTAGAGCAGAAAACTTCCTGCATCATACCAATTAATTTTAAAGTACGAGCATCCCCGACGCGATAGAACACACGGTTTGCCTCTTTACGTGATGCCAGAATGCCCTTATCACGTAAGATCGCTAGATGTTGTGAGATATTACTTTGTGATGTACCCACACATTCAACAATATCCTGCACACTAACTTCGTTTTCACCTAATACACAGAGGATTTTTAAACGCAAAGGATGAGATATTGCTTTTAGTGAACGTGAGGCAGTTTCAACATCTTCTTGTCTCACTAATAAGTCACTGACTAAGGTACAACTTGAATCTGCCCCCTGTTTGATATTCACACTATTCATAATCCCAACTGTATATTCGTTAATCAATATATTATAAAACAACAATACAATAATATACTGTTATGTCATTCTTATCAAGATAAGATCAGCTCAACAGCACAAAGTTCATTCAATATCACTTGTGAGATTTAACAAAAAAAACTATTATAATTTGAGACCTTTGCACGACTCGGTGACGAGTAAATATGACTGAATTTGGGCTAATAAAAAATGAAACAACAATTCTCACTCAAGCATTCAATCATTTTTGTACTTTTGGTGAACTTTTTCAGTACTGTTGTCACTTTATCAGTGTCGGCAGAAACTACCGAGCAGCAACAAAATCAACTCGAAAAAAAAATAAACTCTGCAAATACTAAACTCAAAAATTCACGCGCCATATCAAATGCATTAAGCCAAAAAGTACGTACTGCTGAAGCTAATTTAAATAAATTATCAAACCAGCTTCATCGCACCAAACAAGATGTTAACAAACTCACTACCAAGCTACTCAAATCTAACGCACTCAAAACAAAACTACTTACTCAAACAGCTTCGCAAAAAAATGCCCTTGCTCAGCAAATGCAAGCACTTTATACCTCTGGAAAACAATCACATTTACGCTTGCTACTTAAGCAGGATGACCCTTCTGATATTAGTCGTACGATTAAATATTATGAATATATGAACAACCACCGTATAAAGCGCATAAAAACAATCAAAAAACGTCTCGACAAAATTAAGCAAATTGAAGAAAAGATAAAGCAAGATAGTTTAAAACTACAGCAGTTACAATCACAACAAAGTAAAAAAAAGCAGGCACTAAAACTTGCTGTAAAAGAGAAAGATCGCGCGCTTAGAAAACAAAGAAAAATAGTCTATTCACAAGAACAGAAGCTTGCACGCTTAAAAAAAGAAGATGCGCGTCTTAAGGGCGTTATCCAAAGCCTCATCAACAAACAAAAGAATGAAGAGAAAAAACGCAAACAAGAAAAGACAAAATTAACTGAAAAAAAATCAAATAAAAGTATAAGTTCAACAAAAAAAACGAGCACAAAAAACAAACGAGTTGAGCGACACTATATTCCAAACAAGCCATTCTCATCCCTAAAGGGAAAATTATCTTGGCCAGTAAACGGACGTTTAAAACATAAATTTGGCAGCGCTAGAAATACTAAAATAAAATGGAAAGGCGTCATTATATCGGCACCTGGAGGCACTAATGTACATACGGTTGCCCGAGGTAAAGTAGAATTCAGCGGTCGTTTAAAAGGCTACGGTTACGTTATTATTATTCGCCATGATAAAAACTATCGAAGCCTCTATGCCTATAATCGCAGTATTTTCAAAAAGGCGGGAGATATTGTTAAAACAGGCGAAGTCATTGCAGCTGTTGGTAATTCAGGCAGACTCGAAAAGCCTGGTCTTTATTTTGAAATAAGCAAAGGAGTAACACGTTATAATCCTGCCAAATGGTGTCGCTAGCTGTTAAATCCATTTACGAGCTGTTACAAAAATAAATCTGACTATGCTATATTCCCTTCTAATACTCGCAACTACTCATAAATAAAGAGACTTGCCCAGTAAGCAAGTAAATACAATGCAACTAAACAAACCCTTATTATCAGGTATTCTACTTGGTTCAGTGATTGGTTTTTCTGTCACCAGCAGTATGAATGCTTTTGCCTTAAAGCCCACCCAAAGCTTACCTTTAACAGAGCTGAAAAAGTTCTCTGAAGTCTATGCACGAATCAAAAAAGATTACGTTGAAGAAGTCGATGACAAAAAGCTCATTACCGATGCTATCAGCGGCATGCTGACTGGGCTTGACCCGCATTCTGCTTATCTAGATGAAGATGCTTTTACGGAACTACGCGTTGGCACATCAGGCGAGTTCGGCGGCCTTGGCATCGAAGTTGGCATGGAAAACAACTTTATTAAAGTCATTGCTCCGATTGATGATACACCTGCACAAAAAGCAGGCTTAAAAGCGGGCGATCTTATAATTCGACTCGATGATAAAAGCGTCAAAGGCATGAGCATCAACGATGCCGTAAAAGTCATGCGGGGCAAACCTGGCGAACCACTTGATTTATTAATTGTACGCGATGGTAAAGACAAACCCTTTAAGGTCACTATTGTACGCGCAGTGATAAAAGTTAAAAGTGTCAAACAACGTTTATTAGGTGATGGTTACGGCTACTTACGCATTGCCAGTTTTCAATCCAATACCACTAACAGCGTTAAAGAAGCACTAACAAAATTAAAAGACGAAAATAAAGCATCCTTAAAAGGACTTGTGCTTGATTTACGGAATAACCCCGGTGGGGTTTTAACCGGTGCTGTTGGTGTTTCTGACATCTTTTTAAGCAAAGGAAATATCGTCTATACTGAAGGTCGTGTCGCAGATGCATTGATGCGTTACGATGCTACACCAGATGATTTAATTGACGGTGCTCCACTGGTTGTTCTCATTAACCAAGGCTCAGCTTCTGCCTCAGAGATTGTTTCAGGCGCTTTACAAGATCATAAACGAGCACTAATTGTCGGTGAAAAATCATTTGGCAAAGGCTCTGTTCAAACCGTTCTTCCCTTAGATGAAAAGACCGCGGTTAAACTAACGACTGCTCGCTATTTCACACCTTCAGGTCGTTCAATCCAAGCTAAAGGCATAGAGCCAGACATTAAGATTGAGTCTCTCGAATTTAAAAAGAGCGATGCAGAAAATGATAAAATTTCAGCGCTTTCTGAGGCGGATTTGAAAGGACATATTTCGAACCCCGATGAAGCTACCAATAATAAAAGCACCAAGTCTGACAAGAAGGAAAATACCAGCGCTGATAAACCTAAAACCAGCACTGACAAAAAAGAACAAAACGATAAGTCCTTAGCCGAAAAAGACTACCCGCTGTATGAAGCGCTCAATATACTAAAAAGTATGAGTTTTGCACGCGGAATGCAAAGTAAAATTTAACATGCCACATACAATGCCAACGGTGCTTATACCCCTTGCACAAGGCTGTGAGGAGCTGGAAACGGTTACACTGATCGACTTATTACGTCGTGCAAATATTCATGTGATTACTGCCAGCCTTGATGAAAAGCCGGTTAAGTGCGCTCGTGACACGGTGATTCTAGCTGATACGACACTTGCTGAGGTTATCGAAAAAGACTTTGATTTACTGGTTTTACCAGGTGGCTTACCCGGCGCAGACAATCTTAACGCCGACTCTCGCATCCATCAGCTTATTAATCAACAAAGCAAAAGCAATAAACTCATTGGCGCTATTTGTGCCGCACCTAAAGTGCTCGTTACAAATGGAATTCTTGATGGCAAAAAAGCTACGGCTTACCCAAGCTCACTTGACCTGCTTGATACATCAAACATCACGCTGACCGATGCTGTGGTACAGGTAGATGGCAATATCATTACCTCGAAAGGCCCAGGCACTGCGATAGACTTTGCACTCACATTGATTGAATTATTATTAGGAAATGAGGCAAAGCTAAAAGTTGAAGAGCCTTTATGTCGTAGCTAATATGCCATAACTAGGCCTGAAGAGTAAAAGAAAAAAACACAATAGACGGAAATACATTTTACAATTACTGTGGCGGTAGCTCAACCCAATTCAAACGAGTCACACCTAAGCTAATAGCGCTATTTTCTGATAAATGACTAACATAAACACGAAAGTGCGATTGATCATTTATGGTTGTATTTAACTTGAATGGTGGCAGCTTAATGCGCCCAGCTATTTCCTGATCAAGCTGCTTAACTTCACCACCAAAGCTTTCTAACAAATACCGCTCGGTTGTTCCGTTAACTGTCTCTTTTAAGTCTAAACGAGTCGATAAGTGAAAGTTCGTTGGCGCAGCTGGCTTTTCAATAATAATATCTAATGAAACTCCGTAGGTTTTACCCTTTACTAATAAGTTAACTAGAACATCAGGAAGTTTAAGCTTTAGCCCACCCTGACCCTGTTTTAGTAAACGGATAAACTGATATTCTTTACCATCAATTAATCTAGAACCATCCTTTATCGCACCATCCATTACTTCAAACAAAGGGTCATCAATTGACGAGACCTTTGGATAGTTGTTAACACCACCTTTTTCAAACGCCTTTTCAGCGGACGCACCAAAGATTTTGGTCACAACTTGCGCTTCTTTTTCAGCCATTGCTAAACTGCCTTGTAATGACAAATGAATACCGTCTTCTGTCATTTTAGGAAAGTACTTTCCTGTAAGGTCGGAAACAGTTCCCACAGGATCGATAAAGTGGACTTTATCATGCGTTTTTGCATAGTCACGATAGCGTTTATTTAATTGCGTTAACGCCAGCCTAACTTGCGTAGGGTCTGCCTTATCATAGCCACTAACTGAAGTGCCACCTTTGGGAAACGAGTAACCGAAAATACCTGAATCTAAAACAGGTAAGTTCGCATTGGTAAACCTTTCTACGAGTGTAATATGGTTTTTATAGGTTTCATTAACGATAACACCCCTATTATTACTATTAACATTAGGTAAGTCATTAATACTGCCACCTCGAAACAAGATCACCTGCGGCTTAAGTGCAATGATATCTTCTGTTGATTTACGACGAGTTGATATTGCCTTAACATCCCTGTGAAGCATTGTCTTTGTCGTTTCTCCACCAATCCCACCGTTACCAACAAGATAAGCTGCAGGGTAGTAGAATGATAATTGATACTTTCTTGACTCTATTATCTGATGCCCCTGCAAGTTAGCTTGAAACAGGCTAACATCTTGTGATTCTAGCGAGGTAGCATCAGCGGTGGAATCCCCAAAGGTTGCTACTCTTAACGTTTTAACTTTTGTATTATCAACAGGAGGATTTGCACCACCCTGACCTCCGCTGCTACCGCCACAAGCGGCCAACAAACTTAGAAAAAACAAAGCGCCTAAAGATTTATAAAAATTCATCGCACTGACAACCTAAATAATATAACAATCACATCCTATAATACTGATCGAAGCATAAGAAATATGCTTGATTTTTATACTTGGTATGAAAAAACCACTTAATGGTTCACTACTAAACCCGCAAAACAAGGGCGAACTAAACCACCTTTAGCACGTAGTAGTTCTTTTTACCTTTTTGCAACAATACAAACTTATTATTGATCAAATCAGTAACGGTGATTTGATAATCCTCAGTAGTAACTTTTTCTTTATTGATTGACACCGCATTTTGTTTAATCGCACGGCGCACTTCACTGTTAGATGGCAAAAATCCGGTATCCGTCGCCATTGCCGATACAATATCGTAGCCTTTTTCAATCTCACTCATGGCAACTTCAGCCTGTGGCACACCATCAAATACATCCAAAAAGGTTTGATCATCCAAGGCTTTTAAATCATCACTGGTTGATTTTCCAAACAAAATTGAGCTGGCTTTAATCGCGTTATCTAAATCCGCTTGCGAATGTACCATAGCAGTGATTTCGCTGGCTAAACGCTTTTGTAACACGCGCATGTGCTTGGCTGCGTTATGCTCAGTAATTAATGCAGTGATCTCACCTTCTTCTAAAAAGGTAAAAATACGAATGTACTTTTCGCTGTCTTCATCACCTGAATTTAACCAATATTGGTAAAACTTATAAGGCGATGTTCTCGCAGGGTCTAGCCATACATTACCGCCCTCACTCTTACCAAATTTTGAACCATCCGCTTTAGTAATCAGCGGACAGGTAATTGCATACGCCTTGCCCTGCCCTATTCTACGAACTAATTCCGTACCCGTAGTAATATTACCCCACTGATCACTACCGCCCATTTGTAACGAACAATCATTATTCTGGTAAAGATGCAAAAAATCATAGCCCTGTACTAACTGATAAGTAAACTCCGTAAAGCTCATGCCTTCAGAGCCACCTTCATCCGTGCCATCCGAAGTAATGCGATTTTTAACTGAATCTTTCGCCATCATGTAATTAACGGTAATGTGTTTGCCAACATCACGGATAAATTCAAGGAATGAAAAATCCTTCATCCAATCATAGTTATTCACCATAACAGCACTATTTTCAGAACTGTCAGAACCTTTCGAATTAAGAGCATCATCAAAATTTAAAAAGTGTGATAACTGCTTTTGAATCGCATCCTGATTATGACGCAAGGTTTTTTCACCCAATAAATTACGCTCAGCCGACTTACCCGAAGGATCACCAATCATCCCCGTAGCACCACCCACCAATGCAACAGGCTTATGCCCACAACGCTGAAAATGCGCCAACAACATAATCGGCACAAGATTACCAATATGCAAAGAATCTGCAGTAGGATCAAAGCCCACATAAGCGGAACGCATCGCCTCGTTTAAATGCTCTTCAGCACCTGGCATAACATCGTGGATCATCCCACGCCATGTAAGTTCTTCGATAAAATTTTTCATATGGGTTTAGAACAGCTCTTTAAGTTGTTTTAAATTGAGGTATTATAGCCACAAAGCGAATAATCGTTACAACAAATTAAAGGAAATACAATGGCACAATACATGATAGTTTACCTCGGTGGCGAACAACCTACCGATCAAGCAGCAGCCACCGAGCACATGGAAAAATATCGTGAATGGTTAAAATCATTAGGTGATTCAGTCGTAAGCGCACTTAACCCGCTAAAAGATACTCACGTAATCAACTCAAACGGTGCTACTA
>JALSJU010000050.1 GCA_026989145.1 Thiotrichaceae bacterium | reverse complement strand
TCACAACAAGATCATCGGCAAAACTTTGCTGTTTGATATTTTTCCAAGCCATTTTGTGAACCTGTTGGGTAAAATGCTATTATCCCATTTTTGTGGGATTTTTGCACTCTCGTGCAAAGGTCTCAGTATAGTAATCTTTCACTTAAAAACATACCAAACTAGGTCAAAGGTTATATATAAATTAGCTTAATCTAGTGATAACCTATAAATACTGAAAACAAAAGGGGATTTGTTATGGCGGATTCAAGATCAATTACAATCAGTAAAGCGAGTAATATAAATCCTCATGTTAAGAAAGCTTCATCGTTTAAAGAGCCATTCCAAAAAACGGTTGATTATTTTAATGCGCAAAGCGTATTAAATAAAAACCAAGCAACAAGTTTTGCGAGGGATGCTGTAGCAAATAAAATGAGTGGAGCTATAGCGCTAGGCGCAACAGCGACTTTTCCAACTGCTACCGCCAGATTACCAACAATTAACGTATCCGTTCCGAAGTCATTAAACGCACATAAACTAAACCCGCTAACAGTCGGGGCTAGCGCATTACTTTATTCATCACCTTTAGGTGGTGATACTTATAAAAATATTAGCCCTGATTTACGTTTTCGCATATCTGACGATACTTCCACACAATTTGAAAAAAGAAATGGGGAAAAGTGGCAAGTAACAGGGATCAGCGCAACGCCTGTCTTTGATAAAAACTTTAAGTTAGTAGCGTTTCAAGGTTTGAGCCAAAAAGACGCTAACTTAATTGGTTTACCGACAACTTTCCCAATTCAACAGCAAATAAAACCAATGGGTGGGTTTGAAACTTATCAAGCTGACAAAATCCAAAGGCTGGAAAATCCCGCTTTTAATGACAATCAACAGATTAGCTCTACACAACTTCCAATTAATAATGACCTGCCTACGGCAGGAATAATGACGAGCAAGCAATCAGAAGCAGATGAGAGAGAAAGAAGTATGACCAATACCTTGAAGGTAGAGGTCATTCTGTAGAAATAAACTCTCAAGAAGGTGTAGACGGTGCAGGCAGGCAAGGTGATAGATATATTGATGGGAAATTAACTGAATATAAATCTATTCATAATGTAAAAAATACAACTTCTAAGGGGTTATCTTCAGCAATTTCAAGTCGTGCTATGGACGCAAGAGGGCAAGCTCCTTATATTATTATTGATACCAGAGAGCAATCTGGAATGACGGAGGAAATTGCGGAAATTGGAATAAAGAGAGCATATGGTTCTGATAATGAAACCTTTCCCTCTGAAATGATCCAAGAAATACGTATTATAGGAAATCGGTTTGATATAATGAAAGTTAGGCTCAAATAATGGATAATAAAGAGCGGGCCAAAGAAATAGAAGAAAGAATAAAAGAAGAGTTTAACTTTTATAACAATGACTTACCTGAGAATGTAAACTTAGTTTGGCAGGGCTACATTGGTTCATTGCTTGAGTGGGGGTTAATTGAAGTAGAAGATCATGCAAAACTTATAAAGATATTGCCCCTTACAATAAACAATCCTGTTTCTTCTGTTTTTATGGGAGAACCTGGCTACCATTTAAAACATAAATAAAATGTAACAAGTTGGTTAAAAGGAACGCCGACAACGGGCGTCCAGTGCGCCAAGCGAAGCTGGTGCTAGATCAAAGAGAAAAGATCTCTTACACAGTAAGGCGTAGTGAACTGTTTGTACCATGAAAACAGATGTCGACTGAGAAAAGTTTAATGCTTTTCTACCATAGGGTTGCATGAGCTTAATTCATAAACGTTTTTAGTAAAAATAGCTGATCTGATTTTAGTTCTAATAAGTTGATACTGACGAGATTGTTATTTTTACACACGCCAAAACGAACGCTTTGATTGATAATATATTGGTCAACTTTATTGCTTGATTCGAAAACTAAAGATAGATGATCTTGACCAATTTTGACTTTAAAGTCTATAGCCTCATCGATAAACCTGTTCTCAAATTTGTCACTACTCTTATCCCATAACGTTGCATCACAGACTAAAATACCTAAACTCTCATCGTTACCAGAAGTTAGTTTTTCCGACGTTTCTGAAATGTTTTTTGGGTTAATACTTGTTAAGGTAAGTGTTTGTAATATCCCTGTCTTTTCTGCAAAACCAATCTCAATTAAGGATTGTTTAAAATCGCCTCCTCGCCAATAAAGAGGCGGCAAGAATAAGTTCTTATCCCCAAATGACAGAGTAAAAGGAATATATTTATCTGTTACGATAGATACCTCTTTAAGGAAACCCTTCTGGAATACATTCAGCATTACTTATAAAGCGCATGATAGACTACAGGAAGAACATCATTTGAATGGCTTTTATTGAACATTAACTCCCATCTGCCAACTTTAATCATCTTCCCATATTCAATTCCTTTTGTATTTGCAAACTTTACCGCTTGTTGAAAGCTGTTTAACATGGCTTGGCTAGCTGTTGAAGTACTATGAGATAAACCATTTCTCGATAAGTATTCAGCCATATGTTTGGTCACATTCGGATGAACCCAGAAAGTTTTCCCGCCACCTATTATGAGTTCAAAAGACTTTGGAATAGAAGTGCCAGCAATGAGGGATTGGGTCGCTTTGATTGAGACAAAGACTTCGGTGCTACCCTGAACTACCTTTATTCCTCTGTATGCCCATACCCCTCCACGAATAGCCCAACCACCAGCAAGCATTAAAGCACCTTCTTTAGCTACTGTTTTGGCTAATTCTCTATCACTATCAGGGTCAAAAATCTTTTGACTATAATCTTGATTGTGGTACAGTCCTTTGCATTGATAGGCCTTGCTTGCATACTGTTGTTTGCCTGAAAGATTATTGGCTACATTTAATATTTGGCTTGAACGGTTTTCATTAATAAAATTAGGGAGACTGCTCATTGCAGAAAATGCTTTCTGCCGATTTTTTTTAGTGTTTGTATTTGGTGATAAGAGTGCAAGAGGGCTTAACGGTATGTTATTGGTTGCACTGGATTCAATTCTTGCGTAATTTGACATAGAGTATCCTTTACTAAGCGCCCAGTAACCTGGCTGCTTGTATTCGGTTTTCAACGCCTAGCTCTCTAAAGATAGTATGCAGGTGTACTTTAACCGTTCCA
>JALSJU010000049.1 GCA_026989145.1 Thiotrichaceae bacterium | reverse complement strand
ACAGAACTGGATAATTTGTAAGTAAAGAGTGACAACTATCTTGAAAAACACCGCAAGAATGCAGTTTAATAATTTCAAAATCGCTTTCATATAGATTTACTTCTGCTTTACAAACAAAACCATTCACTATCCTAACGGGACTTTCAGGTTCAGGTAAAACTAAACTTGCCGAAGCCTTTTCTCTTTGGATTTCTGAAAGCAATAACCATCAAATATGCATGGTAGCCGTAGGTTCCGATTGGACTAATCGAGAACCGCTACTGGGGTTTCCAAATGCCTTAGAGTCGAATCAATACGTTAAGCCTGATTCAGGTGTACTTGATATCATTATTTCCGCCTCAAATAACCCTAAAAAACCTTATTTTTTAATTTTAGATGAAATGAACATGTCGCATGTTGAACGTTATTTTGCGGACTTTTTATCGGCAATGGAATCTATGGATGGTTCGATCTCTTTGCACTCTGGTACAGAAGATTGGAATGGGGTTCCTTCAAAAATTACTCTACCTAAAAACTTGTTTATTATTGGCACGGTCAATATTGATGAAACGACCTATATGTTTAGCCCTAAGGTGTTGGATCGAGCCAATGTCATTGAATTTAGGGTATCAGACACTGAAATGGAGTCCTTTTTTAGTGCACCCAAGACTTTAGACATGGACTTACTTCGTGGCGCTGGCGCGTCCATGGGCGAAAGCTTTGTGGCAGAGGCGCTAGAGACGAAACCATTGGATACTGGCTTGGGTAAAGCTTTTATGCCCTTCTTTACAAAGCTACAAGAAGCGGGGGCGGAGTTTGGTTATCGAACGGCGACAGAGATGAGTCGATTTGTTGCGGTTTGCTCAGAGTTGGCAGATGGTCAAATGGATAGAGACAGTGTTATTGATGCCGCGATTATGCAAAAACTATTACCTAAGCTGCATGGCTCTCGTAATAAAATTGAGCCTATTTTAAAAGCATTAGGGCAGCTATGTTTAGAGGATTCGAGCCTTGAACCTTTTTTATCAAGTGATACCAAAGAGGATAAACCCTCTGTTAAATATCAGCTTTCTTATGAGAAGTTAATGCGAATGCACCATCGGGTTATTGCCGATGGCTTTACAAGTTTTGCAGAGGCTTAGGGCTAGACGGTGCTAGAAGATGACAGTCAATCTGTGGTTAAAATTGACTTTAACCAAGGTCAATTATTAATTCTTTGTGCTGAAAGAGATACCGCTCAAAATACACTTTTAAAGCGTGATAAAAAAGATTGCCAAGCGCACGGTGAAGAGCAGGTACAACTTTTAGAGGGGTGTACTTATGAATACGAACTGCCTTCTGGTTATTCTTTACAACCAATCAGTAAAGTAGTCTGCCCTTCTCGTAGAAACAACTCTCGTGGTCGTATTACCCCAGGAATTTATGTGGGTAGGCTCTTACTTGTTATTATTAATAATAAGAGTGGAGATTCCTTTGAGGTTGCTGTTGAAGTTCGCTCAATAAAAGCGAATTATCGTGATGAATACCGCACCATGCTGGAGGATATTACAACAGAGTGTACCGAGCTTTTAATGCAACACTCTTCTGCTGTTACGCAACGCTATGCGGTCAATTATTCGAAAAATTCAGAAACCCTTTATCAACGTTTTGCGTTTGTAAAATCCGTGGTTGATTCGCTTGCTTTTCGCAATGCGGTACAGCGGATAATAACAATGCCTGTTACGGCTTGGATGGACAGAACAGAAGAGCAGGATATCCGTCGTTCTCGTCGTTTGGGGGCAAAACAAGTTCGTCAGTTTGCTTCGCGTAGTAATCGCACTAAACTTTCTTCTCATCACCCACTTGCTTCGCGCTTAGATTCTGTGCCTTCTAAAATCTCAGTTTCGATTAAAACGGATACGGTTGATACACCAGAAAATCGTTTTGTTAAACATGCCTTAAAAGAGTTTGAACGATTTTGTGGTTTTATTTGCCAGCAATTAAAAAATAAAAATAGCAAACCTCCCGCCATTTACTATGAAGCAAAGGCACTTGAAGACCGTTTGGGAGAGTACCTCAACCATAGTTTATTTCATGATATTCAAGCCGCGACCTCGCTGTGCTTAAACAACCCTATTTTACAACGCAAACAGGGCTATCGAGAGATACTACGTGCTTGGCTTATGTATGACCTTGCTGCCAAATTGGTTTGGAAAGCGTTGGAGGAGGATGCTTATCATATCGGTAAGCGTGATGTGGCTACGCTTTATGAATATTGGCTGTTTTTTAAGCTCTTACGTTTAATCGAAGAAATTTTTGAGGTTGATGCACAACAAACAAAAGACTTGATTAAACAAACGGGAGATGGATTAGGGTTACAGTTATTGGCTGGAACACACACGGCAATTAAAGGCGTGCATCAATTTAAAGGCCGTGAATTTACAGTCCAATTTAACTTTAATCGTACTTTTGGAAAGACCAATTATCCAAATCAGGGTAGTTGGACACAAGCTATGCGCCCTGACTATACCCTTTCTTTATGGCCTAAAGCCTTTTCAGAAGCACAAGCGGAAGAACAAGAGTTGATTGTTCACATTCATTTTGATGCAAAGTATAAAGTAGAGGGCTTAAAGTATTTAACAGATTCAGATGATGAAGATGTAGATACTGAAGTGCTTTTGACCGAAAAAAAGTTACAAAAAGAGGGCAACTATAAACGCGCTGATCTTTTAAAAATGCACGCCTATAAAGATGCGATTAGAAGAACGGCGGGCGCTTATGTATTGTACCCTGGCTCTAAGGTTTATGAGCGCCGAGGATTCCACGAAATTGTACCAGGACTAGGTGCTTTTCCACTATCGCCTTCACAACCAGATAATGGTTTAAAGACGCTTCGTAATTTTATTAATGAAGTGGTTCAACATTTTTGTGATCGAGCATCACAACGGGAACGCTTATCTTATCACCGTTACGACATTCATAAATCTACGCACACGGATAAGGTCAGTGAAATGATGCCCGAGTATGCGGTAAACTCTGAAATCAACGCTCCAACAAGATCAACTCCTCCTATTGAAGCCACCGTGCTTATTGCTTTTTACAATAAAAACCAATACCAGTGGATTAAAGACAGCGGCTTATACAATATTCGTCTTGATGAAAAAGGCTTAAAAATGTATGGCAC
>JALSJU010000048.1 GCA_026989145.1 Thiotrichaceae bacterium | reverse complement strand
CCATAAAGGGCTGGTCAATGATCAGCCCTCGTTATATGAAAATATGAGACTTATAAAATGAGCAATAAAAAACACATCGTTTGCCCACATTGTACGGCAACCAATGCGATTCCTGAGGATCGTTTGGCAGATAAACCTAAATGTGGCAAATGTAAAAAGCCTTTATTCACAGGTCACCCTGTAGAATTAACCGACCAAAACTTTGCCAAGTTTATTGCTAAAAGTGACGTACCCGTGGTGGTAGATTTTTGGGCTGAATGGTGTGGCCCATGTAAAATGATGGCACCTGCCTTTGCTGAGGCCAGTGCACAGTTAGAGCCGAATGTGATACTGGCAAAACTGAATACCGAAGTCGCCCAACAAACGGCGGCACAATTTGGTATTCGTAGTATTCCGAGTATTATCCTATTTAAAAATGGCAAAGAAGTATCACGACAGGCAGGTGCATTGAATACGCAACAAATTGTGCAATGGGCAAATGCTAATGCTTAGGTGCTAGTTGAATCCGTAGCTTGAATGCGGATTTGGTAAAGATGAATAATACATCCCCCCCAGTTTTTGACATTATGGGAAGAACGATAACAAGCCTATGCTCTGAGAGGTCATATGGATTATAAAGATTATTACAAAATACTCGGTGTCGAAAAAGGCGCCACACAGGATGAGATTAAAAGATCCTATCGTAAACTTGCGCGCAAATTTCACCCTGATGTGAGTAAAGAAGAGGATGCCGAAGTAAAGTTTAAAGAAGTCGGTGAAGCTTACGAAGTATTAAAAGACCCTGAAAAACGTGAAGCCTACGACCAACTAGGTAGCAACTGGAAAGCAGGACAAGAAGGCTTCCAGCCACCACCTGATTGGGAACAAAATTTTGACTTTGGCGGTGGTGGATACACCCAAGGCAATGCGCAAGACTACAGCAGTTTCTTTGAAGATTTATTTGGCGGTGGTCGTGCAGGTGGGCAGTACTATCAATCTGGTTCAGCGGGGCAAGGTGGTTTTCAATCACGCGGTGAGAATGTACGCGCCAAGGTTATGATTGATCTGGAAGACTCTTTTAATGGCACAACCCAAAGCCTAAACTTGCAGTCCCCTGAAGTGAATGAGCAAGGGCAAGTTGTTAATAAGCAACGTACGCTAAACGTTAAAATTCCCAAAGGCGTTAAAGAAGGTCAAACGATTCGTCTTGCGAAACAGGGTAACCCCGGCATGGGTGGCGGTGAACGCGGTGACTTATTATTAGAAATTGGTTTTAAACCGCATAAGCTGTATACCTTTGATGGTAAGGATATCTACCTCAATGTGCCTGTAGCGCCATGGGAGGCTACCTTAGGTGCTAAAATTGATGTACCCACGCCTGATGGTAAAAAAGTGGGCATGAAAGTCCCCGCCGATTCTCAACAGGGGCGAAAGTTGCGCTTAAAGGGCAAAGGCTTACCGGGTAAAAATATGGGAGATTTTTATGTGGTTTTGCAGGTTACATTACCGCCTTCATCTGATCCTAAAGTAAAAGCATATAATGAAAAAATGCGCGATGAAATTGACTTTAACCCACGCAGTTATCTGTTTTAACCTGGAGTAATAAAAATGAATGCAAAAAAAGTAAATATTGTCTCTGGTTATATCTTAGAAGAAGAATCCGCATTAACGCTTGCGGAGCTATGCTGGACTTGTCAAGCGCCCGCTGAAACTATGATACGCTTGATTGATCATGGTGTTATCATGCCACTTGAAGGCAATAACAGCAGACAGTGGCGCTTCCACCGTAGTTCACTTGTAAGAGCTGATAAAGCATTACGATTAAAACGAGACTTAGGCGTTAATTTAGCGGGTACAGCATTGGCTCTTGAATTATTGGATGAGATTGATGATTTAAGAAAACAATTAAATCACTATATTGATAGAGAATAAATTTCTAATCAAGCATCAACCTAGGGGACAAATATGAAATTATTCCCAATAATTTTACAAACCTTCATACTTTTATTAACGGCCTGTAATAGTACCAGTGAAGTATCTTCTTTGGATGAAACTATACGAAATGATGCTGCTACTGTTTTAAATATTAATCTATCTGGGAGTTTACAAAATCCAGCCTTTATTAAGAATGGAAAGGCCATCGTTTTCACTCGCTTCAGAGATGGATACAATAAAGGGGCATCCGATCTTTATACTTACGATCTTGAATCAGAAGAACTCGTTTCCCTTATTTCAGATAACAATAGTAATGTTAACCTCCCAGGATCTAGTTGGAATAATTCAACTCATTCGGTTGTTTTTTCTTCTGATCAAAATCCTCATGATGAAATTTTTACCCTTGCAGATTCAGGAAAAAGCCATGAAAAACAACAGGTAACCAATAGACGAGACAAACAGTCGTTTGAACCTACTTTTTCTCCAAATGGAGAATGGGTTGTGTTTGAATCACATGATATTGATAAAGAAGATGGGGGTGTTATTACGAAATATAAAATAGATGGTAGTTCTAATTATATTAACCTGACTGCCCCAGAAGATAACTGTAAACAGCCTAATTGGTCACCCCGTGGTGATAAAATACTCTATCAAAAGCAAACTGAAGAACGTTGGGATATTTGGACGATGAATATTGATGGAAGTAACTCTACTCCAGCTACAAGCAGTGACAAAAGTAGCACTGATGCTGTTTTTTCAGTTGATGGAGAATCAATTATTTATAGTGCTGAAAATAATAATGGGAATCTGTCAAATATATATCAAACATCGTTAAGCACAAAAGAAACTCAACAAATAACTGATTATATTGGCTATGATGGCGCACCATCTATTTCACCTAACAACAAAAAAGTTATATTTGAATCCTCAGAAGTTAACCCTGACTCATCAGCAGGAACAAAAATCTGGTTGATAGATATCAATTACTGAAATTACTTAATTGTAAAATCTCTAAAGTACTTTTTTGACAACTCGTTAATACTTTTTCAGTCAACGCATCATTGTTTAAGGCTCGGCCAATAGCAACACCACCAATCATCATGGCGGTTGTTGCTAGGATTTTATCTGGCGTACAGTTTGGATTATCTTTTAGCTGTGTTTGTATGGTTTTATTGAGTAATTTAAAAATCCGTGTGTAAACGGCTTGTATCTCATCTTCGCTGTTGGCGATGTCTGTAACTAAAAAAGCTA
>JALSJU010000047.1 GCA_026989145.1 Thiotrichaceae bacterium | reverse complement strand
TGGTATTCAATCGCATGGTTAATGGTGGCACTCGCGAGGATGGCGTTAAACTTGCCTCCTGCGGTAGCGGATGCGTGTTTTTCTAAGATGGCATTAACAACAGCTTCTTGAGAGACTTCTTCATTGGCTTTAATTTTTTTCTTGGGTTTATTTTTGTCTTCACCTTTGTAGTAGTCAATATGAAAACCCAGTACGTTTCGATCTTCAATAGCGTTTGTGATGGTATAGGCGTGTAACTCTTGTTGGAAAATATCCTCGGTTGTTTTCAGTGAGGCAACTTTTCCTTCTATTTGTTGATAGGTAGCATTTTCTTCAAAAATTGGCGTTCCCGTAAAGCCAAATAATTGGGCATTAGGAAAGAACTCTTTAATGGCTTTATGGTTTTCACCAAATTGTGAACGATGACATTCATCGAATATAAAGACGATGCGCTCGTTGCGTAGTGGTTCTAGTTGCTCTTTGTATTTCTTTTTCTTTTTGTTGTTACTGTTGCCATCAAGGGCGAGACCCAACTTCTGAATTGTGGTGACGATAACCTTGTCAGCATAATCAGTTGATAGCATTCGTTTTACCATAGATTTGGTATTGGTGTTTTCTTCAACACAGCCTTCTTGGAACTTGTTAAATTCTTCTCTTGTTTGGCGATCTAGGTCTTTACGGTCTACTACAAATAAACATTTTTTAATGTCGTCATTATCTTTAAGTAGGGTTGATGCTTTAAACGAGGTGAGCGTTTTACCGCTGCCCGTGGTGTGCCATATATAGCCGTTGCCTCGGTTTTGCTGGATGCAATCGACAATCGCCTGTACTGCATAGATTTGATAGGGTCGCATGATCATTAGTTTTTGTTCGCTTTCTACCATTACCATGTAGCGACTGATCATCTCACCTAAGATACATTTACTTAAAAACGCATCTGAGAATTCATAGAGGTTATTGATTTTGCTATTGTCTTCGGTGGCGCACTCGTAAACGGGCAAAAAGCGTTCATCCGCATCAAAGCTAAAATGTTTATTGTGGTTGTTGGCGAAGTAACGAGTTTTACTTTCATTACTCACAATAAAAAGCTGCATAAAACAAAGTAGCGTGCTGGTGTAGCTATTGCCTGCATCGTTTTTGTAATCGACTATTTGTTGCATGGCACGACTTGGGCTAACGTCTAATGTTTTGAGTTCAATTTGAACAACGGGTACGCCATTGATGAGTAGAATCACGTCATAACGATGAAAGCTTTTTTCTGTATCAATGCGTAGCTGGTTGATTACCTCGAAGCTGTTTTTACACCAGTCTTTGATATTGACGAGGGTGTAATGAAGCGGTGTGCCATCGTCACGCTCGAAGCTGTTTGTTTCACGTAGTTTTTTGGCAGCAGCAAAAACGTCGGCACTAATGATTTGTTCACGTAGCCTTGAATACTCTGAATCGGTTAAATTGACTTTATTGAGTTCTTCAAACTTTGTTTTAAAATTGTTTTCTAGCGCTTCTTGTGTGCGGATGTCTTGGCGGTAGGTGTATTTGAGGTCTTCTAGCTTGCTGATGAGGCGTTGTTCAATTTGTGATTCTTTTGTTACCATGAGGTCGCCTTTAATGAGTGAACTAGCAAAAATTATTAATAAAAAATTGTACTTTTTATTGGTGAAATATAGGTATTGGTCAACTGACTTTCAAAATCGTAAAAACATCCTGTGCATGTTCTGCTGCCTTACGACCGATATCAGTTAAATAACCGCCATCTACCTGTGTCACAATCCCTTTTTCATGTAAACGCGCTACCGCAGCGACTAATTCACTGGCTGCCTCATTGTGGATTTTTATGCCATCTTGTTCATTTTTCAAATTAAATTGAGTGAGAATATTCAGCTCATTTTGCAAGTCATTGTCAAAAACCATTCTTTTCTCCTTTTTCATACTGGGTTTGTTTCGCTTTCATTACGGTTAAAGTGTAGCAGTTATTCGCCAATCTTTTCCGACTCTGCGGATATCACTTATGTTTAGATTTACGTTATCTGCCATGCTATCTAGCCCGCTAAAATTTAATAAACTTCGGGCATCGCCACCCATTAATTTAGGTGCCATGTAAATTATTATTTCATCCACGAGTTGCGCTTGAATCAATGCGCCACATAGTGTTGCACCGGCTTCAACGTGGACTTCATTGAAGTCTCGTTTTGCTAAGGTTTGCAGAATAGATTTAAGAGGCAAGCGATTATTCTCACCCTTTACAAAGGTTAAAACTTCTGCGCCTTGAGATTGAAAGGCTTTTATAAGTCGTTTCTCTTGACTATTGGTACAAATAATTGTGTTTCCCTTCACACCTAATAGTTTTGCATCTAAGGGCATTTTTAAGTGAGTGTCTAGGATGACTTTTGTTGGCTGGTTTACAGGATCAGTAATGAGGTCTTTCTTGTTTGGAATACTTAGCTCTGCGGCGCTCAAGCGAACATTCAGTGATGGGTTATCTGCCAATACCGTAGCACTGCCGGTTAAAATCACATCTGCTTTGGCGCGCATAAACTGAACATCACGGCGTGCAGCGTCTCCTGTAATCCACTGGCTTTCACCCGATGCCATCGCTGTTTTACCATCAAGGCTCATCGCAAGCTTAACCCGAACCCAAGGCAAGCCCTGCTCCATTCGCTTAATAAAACCGGGGTTAAGCGCCCTTGCCTGTTGTTTTAACAAGCCCTCTTCCACCAAGATACCCGCATCTTTTAAGGCCTCTATTCCGCGCCCTGCAACTTGAGGATTCGGATCTTGCATGGCGATCACGACACGCGCAACACCCGCCTCTATCAACGCATTGGCGCACGGCGGGGTTTTACCTGTATGAGAGCAAGGCTCTAAGGTGACGTAAGCCGTCGCGCCCTGCGCTGTCAATTGTTTGGACTGCAGTTGTAAAAGAGCGTTAATCTCTGCATGTGGTTCACCGGCGCGTTGATGATAGCCTTCGGCAATAATTTGCTCATTTTTTACGATAACGCAACCCACTCGGGGGTTGGGATGGGTGGTGTATTGAGCTTTTTTTGCTAGCTGTATCGCGCGCGCCATAAAAGTTGTATCGAGGTTCGCGGCAGACATTAGTCAGCTCCAGGGATTTTGATTTGACATTTTTTAAGCTCGGGGGTTGGGCTGTTTTCTAGGCCTTCAATTGCCTCAATAAACTCACCAATATCATTGAAGTTTTTATAAACAGAAACAAAGCGAATAAAAGCAACTTCATCTAGTTTACGTAATTGCTCCATTACATATTCTGCAATTTGGCTGGATTTCACCGCTACTTTATCGTGTTCTAAAATACGTTTTTGAATATGCAATACCGCGCTATCAATCGCTTTGGCATCAACGGGTCGTTTTTCGGTAGCGCGCATTAACCCTGCGCGTAATTTGTGACTATCGAAGGCTTGCTTGTCGCCAGTGGATTTGGTTACAGGTGGCATATTAAAAGTCGCTACTTCGTAGGTACTAAAGCGTTCTTTGCAACTTTCTGATAAGCATTCACGCCGACGACGAATCTGCTCACCCTCATTTGCGAGCCTTGAATCGACGACACGGGTGTCGTTATATCCACAAAAAGGGCAATGCATTTCTTACTTCCTTGAGGAAAGAATATTAGTAGCAAAAATACGCGGAAGAACTCGAAAAAAACTTGTTCAAGGAAGCTCTCAAGTTATTCGCAATACAGTGTTTCTTTTCTTCCGCATCTTTCTGTGTGCTTCCGTGGCTAAACAATCAAACAGCTTACTTATACACGGGCAACCTTGCACAAATCTCAGAAACTTTTGCACGTGTACTATCAATTACGGCATCAACTGCTGCACTGTCATCCGCGTTCATCGCTAATGAATCCATGATATCGCACATCCAACCTGCTAGTTCAACACTGTCTGTTTCTGTAAACCCACGGGTGGTAATAGCTGGCGAGCCGACACGTATGCCGCTGGTCACAAAGGGTGATTGTGGATCATTCGGCACGGCATTCATATTGACAGTGATATGTGCGCGCCCTAGTGCCGCATCTGAAGCTTTACCTGTTAGGCCTTTATCAACCAAATCAACTAAGAACAAATGGTTGTCGGTGCCACCTGAAACGATATTATACCCGCGTTCAATAAACGCATTCGCCATTGCGCGCGCATTGGTTACCACTTGCTTTTGATAGGTCTTGTATTCAGGCTCCATTGCCTCTTTAAAGGAAACCGCTTTTGCAGCAATCACATGCATTAATGGGCCGCCCTGCGTACCGGGGAAAACCACTGAGTTTAATTTTTTCTCAATTTCAGGGTTGGCTTTAGCCAGAATAATTCCGCCGCGTGGACCACGTAACGTCTTATGTGTCGTTGAAGTTGTTACATCGGCAATTGCTACAGGGGATGGGTATTCACCCGCAGCAATTAAACCCGCCACGTGTGCCATATCAACAAACAAATAGGCACCGACGCTATCCGCAATATCACGAAAACGTTGCCAGTCAACTACTCGTGAATATGCAGAGAAACCCGCTACTATCATTTTTGGTTGGTGCTTTTTGGCTAATGCCTCAACTTGATCGTAATCAATCTCACCCGTTTCAGCGTTTAAACCATATTGTACTGCATTGTACACTTTGCCTGAAAAGCTCACGTGAGAGCCGTGGGTTAAATGCCCGCCATCGGCCAGTGCCATGCCTAAAATGGTATCACCTGGTTGTACCAACGCCATATAAACCGCTAAGTTAGCCGATGAACCTGAGTGTGGTTGCACATTAGCGTAATCTGCGCCAAACAGCTCTTTTACACGATCAAGCGCTAATTGCTCAGCCACGTCTACAAACTCACAACCACCATAGTAACGCTTCGAAGGATAGCCTTCGGCATATTTATTGGTCAGCACAGAACCTTGCGCTTCCATCACACGTGGGCTGGTGTAGTTTTCAGAAGCGATTAATTCAATGTGATCTTCTTGACGTTGTACTTCATTTTGAATCGCGCTGGCTAGCTCATCATCGTAACCGGCTAACTGCATATCTTTTGTAAACATGGGGGCTCCTGAAAGGGGGGTTATAGTTGAAATGATAGTACCGAATTTAACCCGATATTACACCCATTAGATGCTTTATTATTTTCATTAAGAACAAATTATTCTTATTCGTTACTCCCATCGTTTTTATGAACCTGCTTCTTTCCTGTGATCATTGCTTTTACTAAATTTTCTTCTTGCAACAATGAGCTGAAAATAACACCTGCGATATGCGTGAGTACTAGTAGTAGTATTAAAGTGGTAAATATTTCATGAATTTCTTCTAACCAATCACCTGAAAAAGAGGCGATGAAAGTAGTCGCTAAAGGCCCTTCTCCGTCTGTAGCGATAATAGCCATACCGGAGATTACCGTAACCACCAAACTAATTAATAACATGATGACCATCAGGCCACCAGCAGGGTTATGTCCAAGGTAGCGTTTAGCGTCGCCTGAGACTTCTTCTTTCAGATAATTTAGTGCTTTTTGCGGCCCAGTAACAAAATTGCTAAAACGGGCATATTTTGTACCGACAAATCCCCATAGAACCCTCAGTAAGACGATCGCTATGATGGTATAGCCTGCATATGAATGAATGCTCAGCCACTCATCTTCGCCACCTGAAATATAAGCAATGCTGAAGAACAGCACCAGTGACCAATGAAAAATACGGACGAGAATATCCCAAACTTTTATATCAACCATGACTCTTTTTGTACCTAAAATTAGTCAATAATTATACGTGCTCTTAAGGAAAGCCTGATTAAGTCCCATAAAATTCTGTAAGTCTCTAGGGCAGTATATCCTAGGCGTATTTCTCATGAATGCTTATTGCCTTCATGAGAAATACAACAACGGAGATACTGCCCTAGAGCCTTACCCTTTGGGGCTTAGCCAAATTCCCAGCCTCTGTGTTATGTTCACTTTAAGGCAGTAAGCATTAAAAGCTCACATGCCTTGATGCTGGAAATTTGGCGTTGCCAGAATTTATGAGACTTGATCAGATTCCTTAAGGAGAACCTGATTAAGTCGCTTAGAATTTAGCGCAGAAAAATCTGTCGCTATTTTTCATAAAGTGAGACGTAATAGTTATTCTATTGCGCCGATCTTCGTGGAAAATATCGGCGTATTTGGCAAAGCTAAAAATAATTGGACTTGATCAGGGTTTCCTTAAGGAAAGCAGTGAGACAATATCTCACTGCTTTGTAAAAAACTAGGCAAATGTATCGCTGAATAAATTACTGCTCCAGCCAAACATTTCTCTATAGTGCTTGGTTGAAGGTAGGCCTGCTGCAAAACTTGGTTTCACTTTAACCCATGCTTTCGTTGAGGCACTGTAACTATAGGTACCGGTTAGCCATGTCGCTTCTGTTGCAGATACAGGGCTATAACACGCTGAATTAATCTTTTGTGCTGAGTTATTTGGCTTGCCATGCAATGAGTTAAGGACTGCTTCCGCACATATTTTTGCTTCTGAGTTCGCAATATGACCTGCTTTAGGAACACCGGTAGCTTGTGCATCACCAATAATATGAATCCCTGCTACCTGCGTTGATTCAAAGGTTCTTGCTTTAACAGGTGCCCAGTCTCCACTCAACAAACCGGTAGCTGATAAAAGTGCGCTTGCGCCGGCTTTATGTGCTGGAATAACATTTAAAACTTCAGCCGTATAGCTTGCACGTGGTGCGCCACTCACCGTCACTGTTTTTGTATCGCTGTTAACTGCAGTTACTGTTACGTTACTATGATACTCAACACCGTATTGAGAAAAACGCGCGCCGAAACTGTCTTTTTCAACCACTATATCTGGGTTTGCATCAAGTACAATTAATTTTGTATTCGGCTTATTTTTATTTAGCCAATCTGCGACGACACAAGCACGTTCATAAGGCCCAGGGGGACAACGAAAAGGTGCTGGCGGTATCGTCATGACAAAATGCCCATTGCTCGGCATATTTTCAATTTGCTTTCTCAAGTCTTGCACCTGTGCCCCACCCTGCCATGCATGTGGAACCTTATTGACATCGTAGTCATTAGTGTATTTAAAATCAACACCAGGCGCGACGATTAAACGGTCATAGCTCAACGTAGAGTTATCATCCAAGGTTATACGCTTTGTTGCTGGGTCTATGCGACTAATTTTATTCGCTTTATGGATAACCTTATACTGACCTGTCAATGTATCGTAGTTCATACCTAACTTTGCGGGTGAAATCTGATCATTTAATATTAAGTTACTTAAGATAGGCGTGTGATAAGTCGTTTTTGGCTCAACCAGTGTGACTTCAACAGATGCGCCACCCCAAAGTTTTAAATACTTTGCTGCAGTGGCTCCTGCAAAACCGCCTCCCATTACGACAACTTTATAGGGTTGTGCGGCACGCGCCATTGATAATGACCCAAGCCCCCAAGCTGATGCAATACCTACGCTCGTCCACTTAATAAAATGACGGCGGCTCATTGGTGAATTTTTCATGATTAATCTCCTAAAAATTTATATTCGTATTATCGTGTAGGTTGCCCTAATGGCTCTGTTATTTCCTACCGTATTTACTCACAATTTGTCTCATATAGTTTGAAATACTACGCGCTTCGGCTACGGTATAACCTTTAGCTTGGGCTTTCATGATGTGGTTATTGCTCTCAGCACTCATTTCTGCCATTTCTTCGACTATTTCATCCCACTCCTTACTTAGGCTATCAATACGACTTACACTATAACCATTAGTACCATGACATTGTGCACATTGAGCCGTTAATTGACGGCCACCAGTAGCATCTGCCACATAAGTTGTAGGCAAGGTGAATTTCTTTGCGCTACGAACCGTTAAGTTTTGATCATCATCGCGTTTACCATCATCGTCGTCATGATTATCATCATCTTTGTCTTTGATACCGTCGTTATCATCGTCGTCATCCTTGTCATCTTTGATGCCATCGTTATCATCGTCATCGTCATCTTTGTCTTTAATGCCGTCGTTATCATCATCTACGTCATCGTTGTTTTTGATGCCATCACCATCCAAATCATCATCTGAGACACCATCATTATTATGGTCGTTATCATCAATATCCTTAATTCCATCACCATCGTCATCATCGTCATCGTGATTTGGAACACCATCACCATCATCATCTTCATAGATGTTAGGGATACCATCATTGTCTTTATCTAACGGATCATTGGCTTTTACAACAACCGTTAACGTACCGTCGTCTACGGTTACCTCTTTCGGGTGGTCTTCTACACCATCATTATTATCATCAGCTTTCATACCTTCCCTAGTTAGGCTTAAATCGACATGCCCAACATCAACAGAATCAGCTGAGCTGGTAATCGCAATACTGCTTTTACCATCTGCGTCAATAAATTTAATAGGTGTGATGACTTTATTTACTGCATCATCTTCATTCGTGACCATGACCACTCGGCAGACTAGTGTCGTTGGTAGCTTAATTTCAAAAGGATGTTCTGCCGTTCCATTCTTAGTGGATGACACCGAGTAAGTACTCCCGTCATCACAATATGCTTCTATCAATGTACCAGGCACCGTACCTTTTAATGTATAGTTACCGCTTGAATCTGTTGGTGGATTTGTAGAACCTCCTCCACAGGCGCTTACCAGCAACGCACTTGAAATGACACTGGCTAATGTGCTCTTCTTCATAATTTATTCCTCGTCAGTTATAATTTTGTGTTGTTAACTATTTTCTTCCAACACCTTGAAAGACAGTTTACAAGCAATTAAGTTTATAAAACATCGGCTAAATGTCTATTATAGATAGAGTATGAGACAATTGTTTAACATTTTTAGTACATATGTACTATGCCTTTTTTCATAAAAACTTTTAGTCTGTTTTAATCAAGCTATCTTGATACTGTAATTAAATCTAATTCTACTGACCAATGGTTACACTTAAAAATAACTATTTGTTAAACTTATAGAAAATCCAACAGACGCAGCTATTTTGGTTTCTGCCAAATTGACTCTCACCAAAACACACAGCAAGGATATAAATGAAACGACTACAAACAAAAGATATTCCAATCTTCGCGATGCTATTGATAGTAATTATTATCAATACCTCAGACTTTATTAAAGACATTCATGAAGGGGATGACATCCTCCATATAGCACTAGAGGTTATAACTGTTTTCTTATCAATTTGGGGTTTATGGATACTCCGTAAGATGATTACAAGCAGAAATACTGAATTATCTAACCTCAATGATAAGATCGAAAAAGCCGAGGAGGATCTTGACCTTTCACACACTAAACTGAAAGAAATTGGTAAAGAGTATAGTCGCTATATTCAAAAACAATTTACTACTTGGCAGTTAACACAAAGTGAAAAAGAAGTTGCCTTGGCTATATTAAAAGGACTTAGCTTTAAAGAGATAGCAGAGTTAAGGAATACAAAAGAAAAAACGATTAGGCAACAGGCATCAACCATCTATAAAAAATCAAATGTAACGGGGCGACATGAGTTTTCAGCATGGTTCTTTGAAGATATGCTGGTTTAAGGAATCTCTGAATAACCTGGCTGAGTTCTGCGAGTTTACAAAGCATCAAGTCCTAGGCGTATTTTTTGAGAATGGTCGTTCCCTTCGCAAAAAATAACAACAACGGAATTGATGCCTTGTAAACTCGCCCTACGGGGCTTAGCCAGAATGCAGCTAGGTTATTTAGAGATTCCTTAAGACTGAAGAGAAAACATCAAACTACGACGGTTTAATACTGACAGCACTGTTAAAGATAACAATATTACTAACCCAATAATGGATACACCGTTTGGCTATTACCAAATCCACACTTAGAAAGCCGAATAGAGTCATGTGATTGGTTTTATCCATATATTCGTAATGCCTAATAGTGATAAGAAAACTGTCATGATTTCTAGCACGCTACGACGATATCATCCCTTCATGAATATCTTTAACAACGTCAGAATTATTCATAATAATATAATCACAATTACTAACATAGCAAAGATTGGAATATCTTTTACTTATATTTGCATTCGAAACCTTTGCACGTGTGTCGGTGGCGAAAGAAACGGCTAAAGCTCTAATAATCGAGTTATCCGCTTAAAAAGCAAGCGGTAAGCTTGCTAAAACTGGGTGAATTTTACAGATTGAGGCGGAAAACGAAGCTAATAACGGGTTATTAGCGAGTTTTTCAACGAAAATCAGTGAAATTTCAACCATTGTTACTTGTCATCCAAGTCGTGAGTTGGTTTTTCTAATGCCTAGCAAAGATTATTTCACCAAAGATGAAATGGTACATATGTACCATGAATATCAAGAAGTTCCCTTAACATTCATTAGTACAGACATTTGCCCAATGTGTCATAAGTTTAGTTGGCTGTAAACTACCTGCAAGGCAATGAGGAAGACGTAGAGACGTAGAGTAGAATAATTCAGTTTCATACGACACCATTGCCTATATTTTTGATATCTGATAATAAATAAACTAAAGGACGATGACATGGATAAAAAAAGATTAGATTTTAGACTTTGGCACTGGCTACATGCCTTTGTTGTTTTAGGGCTGATGGGAACAATATTACTTCGTAAAACGTTTTTAAGTTGGAGAACTAACTCAGAGCTCATTATACAGAACCTTTCAGATATCAATATTGTTGTGACTGCTGGGCAAGCAAAAGATTTAGCAAAGGCAATTAGAGCTCCAATGTGGGAATGGCATATAATTTTAGGGTATGCACTGACTGCACTTGTTATTTGGAGAATAGCACTTTTTTTCACGGAAAATGGATCAAAGAAATATAAAAATTTCAGTGGTGAAAGTCTTCATAAAAAGTTAGTTATTTTTAGTTATATTGGTATTTATGCAATTATATTGTTCATGACGATTTCTGGTCAGGTACTGAATTTTAAGAGTGAACTTGGTTTAGACAAAGGACTCGCTGGTGATATTAAGGATATTCATGAGTTTGTCTTTTTTTATGGGGTTCTAGTATTTGTACCCTTGCATATTCTTGGTGTTATATATGCTGAGGTTACAAGCGAATCAGGCTTGGTTTCAAACATGATTAATGGAAAAACAAACAATAAGTTACGATAATTTAATATACAGGTGATTGACATGAATAACGTTTTAAAACTGTTTACTTTTCTCCTTGCGATAGCGGTATCGCAATTATTGTATGCAGGGTCACATGGGGGGAAACCCAGAGAAGGTATGACTCTTGATAACTCTCTTTCTTCTTTAAATTTCGTATCTGTAAAGAAAGGATCCGTAGGTGAAGTGCATACAATTGATAAATTATCAGGCTCTCTATCTGACGATGGGAATTTAGTCGTTAAGCTCGATTTATCAAGCGTAAACACAGGTATTGATATTCGAAATGAACGCATGCTAGAGCATTTGTTTGAAACTAAAAATAACCCTATAGCAACTATATCTGCAAAGATTTCTGGGGGGAGGTCAGCTAATGAGATATCTACTATTACAGGAACATTAAGCCTTGACCTACATGGCATAAAAAAAGATATTGAATTTAATGTTGTGGCAGTTAAATCAGGAGATAATCTTGTTGTAAGCAGCGCAAAACCAATCATTATTCAGGCATCAGATTTTGGGCTGGTAGCGGGTATTCAAAAGCTTCAGGAACTGGCAAAATTACCTTCAATTGCTACAGCTGTACCCGTTAACTTTGTTTTAGTATTTAAAAAGTAAAAATTAACTTATATGAACTGAGACCCTTGCACGAAAGGTATGACGAATAAAAACGGCTTAATTTTACCTGTTTCCCTGAAAATATGCTTAATGGCTCGCTATTAATCAGATTTTTAAGACAAACAGCTAAAAATACGCTAGTTTTCTTTTGGCATACTTTGTTGCAAAGGTCTCAAACAAACTAGTTGACTTAGCTATAACAAAAATATGGCGTGACAAGATACATGATTTTTCAGCCGAACACCCATTATAAGTTAAGCTTCAAACAAGCACTGATTAAGCTCGGCCCTTCATAAATCAAACCTGAATAGACCTGTACGAGATCTGCTCCCGCATCTAACTTATCTTTTGCATCCTGTGCGGATGCGATACCGCCCACGCCGATGATAGGGATTCTATCTTTTAAGTGCATATGAAAACAACGAATAACTTCCGTTGACATCTCTTTGACTGGCGCACCGCTTAAACCACCAGCTTCGTTACCATAGCGCAAATCTTTTACGGCATCGCGTGAAATAGTGGTGTTAGTGGCGATGAGCGCATCAATATTATTATCTAATAGCGCCTGTGCAATCCCCGTTATTTCAATGGGTTCTAAGTCTGGCGCTACTTTTACGGCAATTGGGCGGTAGTATTTATAAAAGCTCATTAACTTGGCTTGCTCTGCTTTTAGTGCTGACAGCAGTTCATCTAACTCTTCACCGTATTGCAAGGTGCGTAAACCTGGGGTATTCGGAGATGAGATGTTAATGGTAATGTAATCTGCATGGGGATAGGCTTTGCGTAGGCCGATTAAGTAATCTTCGGTAGCATCTTCAACGGCTGTATCGAAATTTTTACCAATATTAATTCCTATAATGCCTTTAAAGCCATCTTCACGGGCTTCATAAACACGCTCTAATAAATAATCAATACCTTCATTATTAAAGCCCATGCGATTGATGATGGCTTTCGCTTTTGGCAAACGAAATAATCGTGGTGCATCATTACCTGGTTGTGGACGTGGTGTGACAGTGCCGATTTCTATAAACCCAAAACCTAGATTTGATAGTGGTTGGATATATTCGCCGTTTTTATCTAAACCCGCAGCAAGCCCTAGCCGATTAGGAAATTTAATCCCCATGACTTCGACACCCTTGCTAGTATTTTGCGGTTTTATGCGCTTTAAAACACCTAGCTTATCCAAGACTGCCAGAGAATTTAGAGAAAAATGATGTGCTTTTTCTGGGGGTAACAAGAAAAGTGGTTTTTGGAGGATTTTATACATTAGAGAAAAGTTAAAATAAAAACACTATTAAATCATAAGTGAACGTTTCTTACTGACAAGTTTGACTCACACCGAAGATATAATTTTGAACGACAGCAATTTTCTTGGCAGTTTGACTACCTGAAAAGCCGGTTATTTTTGAATCGTCTAATACTAAACGTGCATCGTGTAGCATTGGAATAGATAACGGTGTGTAGGACCAGTGCCACTTTTCTTCGTTGTAGCCTGTAGGACGTTGTTTTCCTTTTTGGGTATAAGGTCGGGAAAAACCGTATTTTGACGCGTTATTGTTGAGCCAGTTAAATAATTTTAAACCACGGCCTTTTGTAAACCATTTATTATTAAACGCGTTAAGATCCACTTCGGTCCCCCAGTGATGTCTTGATGTACCCGGCATAGAGCTAAGCTTTAGAATATTAAGTGCCTTGTTTTTAGGGCTACGTGATTTTTTTTGTTTGCGCCATTTACGCTCCCAAATACCTTTTTGATAATTAAAGTTTCGCGTGGCAGAGCGAATAACCAGTTTTACCCCATCTTTGCGTGCTGCTTTATGCATTTGAATAAACGCATTCAAGGCTTCTTTTCGTAAGTAATAACCAGAACGATTGGCATATTTTGCAGGAACTTTAGCAAAGGCTTCATGCTTTTTAGGGTTGAAATGCCCCATAAGGTAATCTTCAATATCTTTTTTATGGCTTACTTGAAGGCTTTCAACGGGCTTTAACTGTTTGGCATCCGATAGCGCCGGCATAAATAAAAACAGGCTGATCACCAAGACAGCAATCAACCCATTTAAACTAAGCGATAAAAACCTTATCATTATTTAATTTTATGATTTTGTAATGCCGCAATACGATCTTCTAACGGCGGGTGCGTCATAAAGAGTTTTTTCATGCCATCGCCTAAACCACCGGCTATACCAAATGCCGCCATTTCACCTGGTAGATCATGAGGCTGATTTACATCTTTAAGTTTTTGCAGTGCAGCAATCATTTTTTCACGACCCGCTAAATCAGCACCGCCTTTGTCGGCATGAAACTCGCGATAACGAGAAAACCACATCACAATAATATTCGCTAAGAAACCAAACAGCATTTGCGCAACCATCGACACGGCGAAGTAAGTCATACCGTAGCCACCACCACGATTACCATCACGACCTGACATTAATGACTGTACCAACTGTGCGACTAAGCGTGAGAAGAAGATCACAAAAGTATTCATTACGCCTTGTAATAGAGTTTGCGTGACCATATCGCCGTTAGCCACATGTGCCATTTCATGCCCTAATACCGCTTCTACTTCATCGGCGTTCATATGTTGTAATAAGCCGGTACTTACGGCAACTAAAGCATTATTTTTACGCGCACCTGTAGCAAATGCATTGGGTGATGATTCTTGAAAAATACCAACTTCGGGCATATCAATACCCACCTTATCCGCTTGACGCTTAACCACATTAAACAACCAACGCTCTTGTTTGGTAGTGGGATTTTCTATGACTTGTACACCCATGCTACGCTTTGCAGCACCTTTTGACATCCATAAGCTAATAAATGCACCGCCAAAACCAATCGCTAATGACATTACCGCGATATAACCAAAGCCTGCAGGCAAGCCCATTGCCATCATTTTAGCGGTTAAACCAAAGGTAGCGTCCAAAATATTCCAGACTAAACCCAGTACAGCAACGATGGCAAAGTTGGTTGCCATTAATAAAAACATTCGTTTCATGTTGTGACCCTTTTAATGTAATTTCTCTAATATGTGGTAGTTTTATATATAATTCAATAGTTAAGCTAGGATTTCCTATATAAGTAGATACTTTCGAGACCGGCCTTCACCAATGGGCTTTAAAATATGTTTATCTACCAAGTCTTTTAAATCACGTGCTGCTGTAATATCTGTCGTATGCGTCATGCTTTTATATTTGTTTCTTGCAATGCCGTTTGGTTCAAAATCATCGGTTTCTAATAAACGTATTAATAACTTTATTTGTCGCGAATTGAATGAAACCGCTCTATGATCATCCCAAAATCTTGTGCTATAACGTATTTTTTCTAAATGTTTCATGCTGGCTTGGGCTGCACCTTGTATTTGCTGTAAAAACCAAATAATCCATTCCGTTAAATCCAATTTTCGCCCTGACACTCCAGCAGACCTTTGCATTTTTTCTAATAAATCATAGTATTCATGACGCTTTTTTTCTATCTGGGTTGAAATTGAATAAAGTCGAGCAGGGTTAGCTTCATTGTTTGCCAGTACCCGCTCAGCGATAAGTCGAGAGAGTCGCCCGTTACCATCGTCAAAAGGGTGAATTGTCACAAACCAAAATTTTGCTATAGCCGCTTTGATATAACCTGACAATGCCTGATTTTGATTAAACCACGTTAAAAATAGTTTCATTTCATGACTGGCGCATGCCTTATTATCACACGGTGCTTGATAATGAAGTTTCTGTTTCCCGTAAGCACCAGAGATTATCTGCATACTTTCATTGCGGTAATCACCCGCCAAAACATCATTGATTAGCGGCTTATCAAAAAACATAGCGTGATGCCATTTTTTTAATATTTTGTGCGTTAAGGGTTCTTTATAAGTGCGTACCGCTTCTAATAACAGATCAACAAAAGCTTCTGCCGAGCGCGAAGTACGCTTAACTTGCCCAACACCCAAACGCTTTGCAATGCATGATCGTACTGATTCTCGGTCTAAAAACTCTCCTTCAATTTTAGCGGTCGAAAGGGTCTCTTCTAATAAGGTTACGGACTCTAACGCCAGTTGCTTATCTTGATTAAGCTCAATGGCAAGGGCATTTAAAGGGGCAACCGTTTGGATAGCTTTTTCTAGCTCGGGCATAACTAGGTTAATCTCAAAGCCAAAGTTAGGCCAGTTAGTGTTTGCCCAGATCCAATTTTTATAATTATTATTTACCACGTTTTAACCTTTATGTAACGATACGATTCCATAGCACAACCATATCATAAAATGATACGATTAAATAGTGTAATCATATCATCCCGTTTTCTATCGGAGATTAGGGTAATTTTTCATTTTGTTTCTTACAACAAAAGAAACATCTCAGGTAATCTGCTAACATCGAATTTTTACTTATAACGAGAAAACACTGTGCGACAAAACCTACTCCGTGCTGATAGCGCCTTGCTAACCTACCCCATTCGAGAAGTCGTTGAAATCGGTAAACAGCTTGAAAAACTTGGTGATTTTTTAATGACTTGGGAGAATATCGGCGACCCTGTAGCAGCAGGCGAAGAAGTACCCTCTTGGATGCATGATGTAGTACAAGAGCAAGTAGCCAGTGATAATAGCTTTGCCTACACTGAAACCCGTGGCGACAGCAAAGCTCGTCAATATGTGCTTGATAATTTTTCTAACAAGAAAAAATGTAGCTTAAATGATATTTTGTTCTTCAATGGTTTAGGTGAAGCTATTAATAAAGTGATGAACAATTTACCCAAAGAAACCCGCGTTTTAATGCCATCACCCACCTATCCATCACATGCAACGGCAGAATCTATGCATGCGGGTTGTTCCTTTATATCGTATGAACTAGACCCCAGCAATGACTGGGAACCTAATATTGAAGAGATTGAAAACAAGGTTAAATTTAATGAGTTTGTAGTCGCCATTTTGGTGATAAACCCCAACAACCCCACTGGCAGCGTTTATAAAAAAGAAACATTAGAGAAAATTGTCGCCATTGCGAAAAAATACGACTGCTTTTTAATCTTCGATGAAATTTACCATCACATGACCTTTGACGGTGTTAAAACAACCTTGCTACATGAGATTATTGGTGATGTGCCAGGCATTAGCATGAAGGGCATCAGTAAGGATATTCCATGGCCTGGTTCACGCTGTGGCTGGATTGAAGTTTACAATGCGGATAAAGATGATAACTTTAAAGGCTTTATCGATATTATCTTACTCACTAAAATGCTTGAGGTTTGTTCAACTACATTGCCACAAGTAGTTTTACCGCATTTATACGAGCACCCTGAATACGAGCATTACTTACAGTCCCGCATTAATAAATACCAAAAACGTGCCGATGAAGCCTGTGAGTTTTTTGCCAAAATGCCTCAACTTAGAGTCAACAAGCCTAAAGGCGTCTTTTATCTGGTCGTTGAGTTATTAGACTGTCCTCGTAATCAACTTGAATCCATCAATAAAGATGTCCGCCTGTTTCTTGATAAAATAGAAACTAAAAATAACCCCGCAGATTTTCAATTTGCCTATGAATTAATGGGCGCAATGGGGGTTTGCGTTGTTCCGCTAACAGGTTTTGGCTCACAGGTTAATGGTTTTCGAATGACGCTATTACAAGAAGATGATGCCGTATTTACCCAAACTTTAGAAAAAATTTCCAGCGCCATAACAGAGTATTACAAACATGATTAGAAATGTAAGACTTCGTTCCATTTTGGGTGAGTTTAAAATTGAAGACCACACTATTATGTATCATAAGTTCATGCCAAAGTTTTATAACTTTTGTCTTGAGCAAGGTATGGATCCTGAAAAAATCACACCCTCTCGCGCCTTTTGTTCGGATGAAAGCCAAGGCCTGCCTATCATCTTAATGAGCAAACATTTTGGTGCTTTCCCATTTGATCATGGCTTAGTTGGTGGCATTATGGCTCATGGAAGGCACGCACCTCATGCCCATCATGGTAAAGATTTGGTTATTTTACAAGCTAGTCATGTCGGTTATGAGCCTCGTACACAGCGCTTTGGTCGTTACCGACGTTTACAGACAGAAGACCAGCACTTCTCATCAAATTGTGGAGCAATCCACGCTACCCTTGAATGGTATCTTGATGAACTTAAGTTCGCCCAAAATAATATTCAAATGCAAATAGTGGATGAAAAACTATTGATCACTATTGATAAAGAACTTATTGAGCAAGACTATGAAGAAGGCTTATTCCTTAATTTAGAAACATTGGTTGAACATGATGAAATCACAGGAGATTTACTACCACCTGTAAAAATACTAAGTACTTCACGTGTTTACCCAGCCTCACAAGAATTAATGGACTATTTAAAAGAATCAGACTGTAAATTCTCAGAAACACCTAAGCCGATTGGCAGATGCTTGCACCCTAGCATGTTTAGCTTTAAACGTGACCAGACTCAATTTACCAATATGCAAAGAAACTTACATGAATATTTACCGTGGGTCGTAACCTCTGGCAACCCCATGTTAAGTGCCGCTGAAATTAATGTACAAATTGAGTTTGATAAAGCCTATCGTAGCATTGTACGTGAAGAAAGCTATCACTGTAAAAACTTAATTTATATCGCCGGCTTAAATATTGACTACTCTCCGACTACCGGCCAACACTTTCCATTAAGTCAATTCGTACCTTGGGCGGCTTATATTCAAAAATCAAATGGCGAACATAAGGTATTAGAACAAGATCAATTGTATGAAGCACTAATGGCTTGCTCTTCAAAAAATAAAGATCAGGTGAATTTGGATGATATGTTATGGGATTAAAACAACCACAGAACTCTAACAACTTGAGACCTTTGCACGAGTCAATATCGAAAGAAACGGCTAAAGCTCTAATAATCGAGTTATCCGCTTAAGGAAAGCCTGATCAAGTCCCATAAATTCTGGCAACGCCAAATTTCCAGCATCAAGGTATGTGAGCTTTTAATGCTTATTGCCTTTAAAGTGAACATAACACAGAGGCTGGTAATTTGGCTAAGCCCCAAAGGGTAAGGCTCTAGGGCAGCATCTCCGTTGTTGTATTTCTCATGAAGGCAATAAGCATTCATTTCAAAATACGCCTAGGATATACTGCCCTAGAGACTTACAGAATTTTATGGGACTTAATCAGGTTTTCCTTTACCAGCAAGCGGTAAGCTCGCTAAAATCGGGTTAAATTTCACTGACTGAGGTGGGAATTATTAGCGAGTTCCCAACAAAAGTAAGAAAGGTTTCAACTTAATACTTAGGAGTTAACTTTTGTAAAACACAAAAAATGGCATCCGTTATAGTCGTTAATTGATACGGTTTAATAATAAAAGGAGGCATCACATAAACCAATCTCCCAAATGGTCTAAGCCAAACGCCTGCTTTAGTAAACTGTTTTTGTGACCACTCTATATCTATAGCTTGGTGTAATTCTACAACCCCAATAGCCCCTTTTACCCTTACGTCTTTTACGCACTTTAGCGACTTACATTGTTCAAGCTCGGCATTAAGTTGTTGTTCTATACTGTTAACACGTAACTGCCAAGGTGAGCTAAGCAACAAGTCAATACTTGCATTGGCAACACTGCAAGCCAGCGGATTTGCCATAAAAGTGGGGCCATGCATCAAAACGCCTTTGCCATCAGTCTCAATCCCTGTCACCACTTTTGGGCTGGTTAAGGTAGCTGCTAGTGTCATATAGCCACCGGTTAATGCTTTTCCTACACAAAGAATATCGGCTTCAATATTGGCTTGTTCATAGGCAAACAATGTGCCGGTTCGGCCAAAGCCTGTGGCAATTTCATCAAGGATAAGCAGCACATTATATTCGTCACATAACTGCCTGACTGCTTGCAGATATTCTGCATGGTAAAAGCGTAAGCCTCCCGCATTCTGCACCATAGGCTCAATTATAACGGCTGCAATATTTTGATGATTTGCACTGAGCTTGCGCTTAAAGTCATCAATATATTCATCCTTCCAAGCGCCCTTCTCGATACTTGCAGGTGCTTCTGCAAAAATATGTTGCGCCAAAACCCCACTGAACATTTGATGCATACCATTAACTGGGTCACATACAGCCATCCCTCCGAAGGTGTCGCCGAAATAACCTTTATTTACCGTGAGTAATTTTGTTTTTTGAGTGCGCCCCTGCGCAAACCAATATTGCAAAGACATCTTTATAGCAACTTCAACGGCCACCGAGCCGGAATCTGAAAAGAACACATGCTGTAGATTATCACTGGTAATAGTGATTAATTTCTTTGCTAGTAAAATAGCAGGTTCATGCGTTAGCCCACCAAACATTACATGCGACATTTTTTGGCTTTGGTCAATCAGTGCTTGATTTAATTGTGGGTGATTATAACCATGCAATGCAGACCACCAGGACGACATGCCATCAATAAGCTCGTAACCATCAGCAAGTGTTAACGTGACACCTTTAGCAGAAGCAACAGGCAATACCGCTGTTGGATTTGACATACTGGTATAAGGATGCCAAATGTGTTTTTTATCAAACTGTAGGAGTTCATCAAAGTCAGAATTCATGTGATTATTATTACGAAACAAAGGGTAAAAATTGTACCAGTTAGTTGAGGACAGTAAGGATCTTTTTAATCATCGAAGACACATCTGTTTCTAAGTTAGTGTTTTTCATAAAGGCCAAGCCCATAATAATAGCGGCACAGATATTGTCACAATAATTATTTCAAGCGGTAAACCCATTCGCCAATAATCACCAAATTGATAACCACCCGGCCCCATCACTAAGGTATTTGATTGATGCCCGACGGGTGTCAAAAAAGCAC
>JALSJU010000046.1 GCA_026989145.1 Thiotrichaceae bacterium | reverse complement strand
ACCGAAAATCCTGTCAAAAACTTCCAGTTTAACTATCAAGCACCTACCCGCACCTTGTTAAGCTCAAAGGTTAAACTCGGTCGTAGTTATTTTTCTGCCAGCGGTTATGCGTGTAAAAAGTACACTTTACAATCTGGTCAGATAGGCTCTGCCTGTAAAATAGGTAAACGCTGGTACAGCGCTAGCCCTATATTTTTGGCAAATTAAGCATGGGCTTACTTAAATCATTTCAGTTTTGGTTATTTTTTGTAATCCCTATGGCGCTGGGAGTTTATTACTATTCTGTCGTTGCCAGCCCACAGTATGAAGCTACCGCTCATTTTACGATTGAAAAAACCGGACAAGCCTCTTCTAGTCCGCTCGGTTTTCTTACCGGAATCGCAGGGCCGACCTCATCCACCCGCGACGCTTTAATTATTAAAGACTTTATAGAATCACGCGAAGTAATTGAACGCACTAAAGGTGAGCTTGATTTACGCGAAATTTATGCGCGTGAAGACAAGGACTTTTTATCTCGCCTTGAGGCGAATGCGAGTATTGAAGAGTTAATCGCTTACTGGAAAGAGAAAGTTAATATTGAATTTGAAAGTAACTCTGGTATTGCCACTCTAAGCGTAATGGCGTTTGAACCGCAAGACACTCTAAAGATTATTAAAGCGATACTTAAAGAAAGCGAAGACTTAGTTAATAGCCTTTCTGAAAAATCCCGCCAAGATAGTTTAAAATTCGCCCGCGCAGAACTCACCAGAGCAGAGGACAAACTCAAACAGGCACGTCAAAAGTTACTCGGCTTTGTTGATACAGAAAAAGCACTCAACCCTGAAAAGAATGTCGAGGCATCCTTATCTTTAGTTGCCAGCTTGCAAGGTGAGCTTGCCACATCCGAAGCCGAACTCGACACTCTACGCAAAAGCTTGCACGACAACACTCCTAAGGTTCGTACGGCAAGCAACAAAGTATCGGCATTAAAACGCCAGATTACAAAAGCACAAAGTAAAATTAACCGTAGCACTAGCAATAAGAAAAACGCTAAAAGCATGAGCGCAATTATTGCTAATCGCGAAGCCTTAATGACGGAACAGGGTTTTGCCGAAAAAGCTTACGCATCAGCTTTATTAAGTTTAGAAAATGCCCGCATTAGCGCGACCCAAAACCAACGATACTTAACCGTGATCGTGCAACCACAATTGCCCGAAAAAGCAGCAAAGCCTTCTCTACCGCATGATTACATCGTGTTATTTTTATCCTGCTTATTGCTGTGGGGAATTTTGGGTTTGATTATTGCATCTATTAGAGATCATGCTGGCTGGATGTAACAATCAGAAAGATGAAATACTCTCGACAAAGCATGTATCGAAAACAGTATTAAAAACCATGAATCAAAAACTATGAATCAAAAAATAATGAAAATACTCTCAGGCTTCATGGCTGTCTTATTTTGCCAGTTGCTATTTAGCTCGTTGGTGTTAGCAAGCCCCCCCTCTCAGGCTAATACAAAACAAGCTAACACAAACAGCGCCACCCAACCGTTTGGTAACAACTTATTCACAGGTAGCTTCCAATCACAACGCAATGACGGCTTAGACCCTAATTACCGTTTAGTGCCGGGGGATAAAGTCGCTTTGCATATGTGGGGACAAGTCACGATTGATGAGACTTTAACGGTGGATGCCAGCGGTAATATTTTTATTCCTGAGGTTGGTCAAGTTAAGGTAGTCGGCTTGCGCTCGACTGATTTACCCCGCATTGTAAAACAAAAAGTCGCCACTGTTTTTAAAGAAGGCGAAGATGTTTATGTAAATTTACTCACCGCCACGCCGATTAGCGTTTACGTCACCGGCGCTGTGGCAAAGCCGGGACAATACTCGGGGATTTCGACTAACAGCGTGCTTTCCTACCTTTTTAAAGCAGGTGGCATCGACCCAGTGCGTGGTAGCTACCGAGATGTAAAAGTCATGCGAGGCAATCACCTTGTGGCACGCTACGACCTTTACCCGTTTTTAAGACAAGGCAAGCTTAAACACATTAAATTTCTTAACGGTGACACGATTGTAGTAGGTGAATTAGCCTCCAGCGTTACCATAAGCGGCGATAGTTTAAACCCTTATCGTTTTGAATTTTCTGGCAAACAACTGACCGGCAGACAAGTGATTAAATATGCGCGCCCAAAAGCAAAAGTTACCCATATTGCTATTTCTGGCGCACGCAACCGCAAGCCTTGGTCGGCTTACCTTTCTTATAACCAATTTCTGAATACGCGATTGCTCGATGGCGATAAAGTACGCTTTACCACCGATGCTTTAGAACCGGTAATGGGAGTTCGGGTAGAAGGCAACCACTTAGGAAAATCCTTTTATTCGATTAAAAAAGGCAGTCGTTTATTAGAGGTTTTGGATTATATTGAAGTCGATAAAGCATCGGCTGATATTAAAAATATTTACATTAAACGCAAGAGTATTGCTAAACAGCAACAGAAAAACCTACAAAAATCGATTCAACGTTTAGAGCGTAATATATTAACCACACCGTCTAAATCTGATGGTGAAGCAATTATTCGTTCAAATGAATCAAAGCTCATGCTGCAATATATCGAACACGCCAAAAACAGTGTAGCAGAGGGTTTGGTCGTAGTAAGTGAAAATGGTCGTGTAGCCAATATCCTTCTGGAAGAAGGTGACGTGATAGTGATACCGCAAAAGAGTGATGTAATTACCGTGAGCGGCGAGGTGCTGATTCCTCAATCTATGGTGTATGCACGTAACGCAACGATTAAAGATTATATCCAACGCGCCGGTGGTTTCTCACAACGTGCTGACCAACAAAAGCTGGTGGTGCGTCGCCCTAATGGCAAAGTAGATATTGGTAATAATTTGGCAGTAAACCCAGGGGATCGTGTAATGGTCTTCCCTAAAGTTGACCCTAAGCAACGCCAAAACTTTAAAGACTGGGTACAAATATTCTTCCAGTTAGCGGTTGCTATTAAAACGATTGCTAACTAACGCGATAAACAGTTATTGATTAAACATGGAATTTATTCAAGCATTTAGCTTACAACGCAAAGTCATTGCAGCGTTAGTCTTACGCGAAGTAACCTCGCGCTATGCGAATACAAAACTGGGTTTTTTCTGGGCGTTATTTGAGCCATTTGCACACATCACCATTTTTATGGCGATTTTCACTATCATCAATAAGCCAGCGCCGGTTGGCGAAAGTATTGGTTTGTTTATTTTGACAGGAATTGTGCCCTGGCTGTTATACACCAATACAGTAAATGCTGTCATGTCGGCTGTTTCTGCCAATAAGGCCTTACTCGGCTACCCACAAGTCATGCCATTGGATATTGTACTTGCACGTGTATTACTGGAATTTGCGACACTATTTTTAGTCATGCTAGTGTTTTTAGCCGTCGCCATAAATTTAGGCTTTAGTATTAGAATTGATAACTTTTTAGATATGCTCACCGTTGCTGGTCTCGTCATGTTATTGGCAATGGGAGTAGGCTTTATTAATACCGCAATCATCGATTTCCTACCCTCTTACAAGAGCATTTATAATGCCTTGTCGATGCCCTTATATTTTAGTTCTGGCATCTTTTTTACGATGGATTTTTTCTCATCCGATGTACTATCCTTCCTTGCTTACAACCCAATGTTAAACCTTATAGAGTGGTATCGGGATGCTTTTTACACAGAGTTTAGTAGCCAATTATTTGATAGAGAATACGCTATAACTGTTGCTCTTAGCGTATTTGGCATTGGCTTAGCCATTGAACGGTTGATGCGTAAACGTGCGCGACAAATTGGTCGCTAGAGCATGATTGAATTTCGCAACGTCACTAAAAGCTACGACCTAAATGAAGGCAAGAAAAATATTATTTTAGATAATGTTAGCTTTAGGTTTCCTGAAAAGAAAAATATCGGCGTTCTAGGTGTTAACGGCGCAGGAAAATCCACTTTATTAAGACTCATCGCAGGCAGTGAATACCCCGATTCCGGGCGTATTATTCGTAAAGGTCGCTACTCTTGGCCTTTAGGGTTTTCCGGCTCATTTCATGGCAACCTAACCGGTATTGAAAACTTACGTTTTGCTTGTCGTATTTATAATGCCGATATTGAGTATGTCACACGATACGTTAAAGATTTTTCTGAGCTGGGTAATTATATTGATGAGCCAATTAAGACTTATTCATCAGGCATGAAATCACGTCTCGCCTTTGCTTTAAGTATGGCGATTGATTTTGAAGTCTATTTAGTGGACGAAATTATGGGGGTCGGCGACAAAGGCTTTCAAGAAAAATGCAAAGTTGCTTTTGAAGACAAACGTAAAACATCCAGCATTATTATGGTGTCACACGCCATGGGTACAATTCGTGACTACAGCGATATTGTTATTTTGCTAACCGGCGAACATTTAGAAATTTACGACGATGTTGATCTCGCCATTAAGGATTATGAAACCATTTCAGCCGCGCCCCGATAGTTTAAAACCACTACAAACCTGTTCAGTTACAAGCTGGCACAATATGCTATTATCTAGGTTCTGTTGACGAACAAATATTAAAAATATGATTACTGAAGACCGTATTGCCACTATTACGCGAGACACCCTCGAAACTCAAATTACTGTGACCGTCAATTTAGACGGAACAGGAAAAGCGCGCTTTAAAACAGATGTACCCTTTTTAGAGCACATGATGCAACAAATCGCCCTGCACGGCATGATTGATATTGAAATCGACGCTAACGGCGATAATGAAATTGATGATCACCACACGGTTGAAGACATCGGTATTACACTCGGCCAAGCCTTTGCCAAAGCAATTGGTGAAAAAAAAGGCATTCGCCGTTATGGTCATGCCTATGTGCCTTTAGATGAGGCGCTTTCTCGAGTAGTGATTGATTTTTCGGGTCGCCCTTCCTTACAAGACCAAGTCGATTATCGTCGTGCCATGATTGGTCGTTTTGATGTCGATTTATTTGGCGAGTTTTTTCAAGGCTTCGTGAATCACGCGCAGGTTAGCTTGCACCTTGACAACATCCGTGGCAAAAACGCACATCACATTGCAGAAACCGTTTTTAAAGCATTTGGTCGCGCGTTACGCATGGCGGTTGAGTTTGATCCGCGCGCATTGGATGCGATTCCTTCAACAAAAGGCTCACTCTAAATTAGTTAGAATTTAATTTTAAACGTGTGAGTCCATCGCTACCTTGTCTTCGTATAGGCTTATACCCTAGTCAAGATTTGGCAAAAAATAAATAAGGACAAAGACAGATGCTCATACTAAAAAATAAAGATTTAACCGATAACGACGTAACCGATTTCGATATTTACCAAAACCGTCGCAAATTCATGAAAAATGCCGCTGGCGTAGGTATTGCCGCTGCGACCGGTTTACCACTAATTGAAGCAAATGCTAAAGCAGTTAAATCACCCTATTCTACCAATGAAAAACTCACTGATTACGAAGACATCACCAGTTACTGCAACTTTTACGAATTCGGAACAGGTAAATCAGACCCTGCCAATAACGCACACACTTTAGTAACTTCGCCTTGGACGGTGACTGTAGAAGGAGAATGCGAAAAGCCAGGGAAATACAATTTAGAAGACTTACTCAAAACCGTTTCTATCGAAGAGCGCATTTACCGTTTTCGTTGTGTCGAGGGCTGGTCAATGGTTATTCCTTGGATGGGCTTTCCGCTGGCTGATTTAATTAAGCGCATGAAGCCAACATCAAAAGCCAAATATGTTTACTTTGAAACTCTGCATGACCCGAAACAAATGCCGGGCCAAAAACGTGCAGTACTCGACTGGCCTTATACAGAAGGGCTAAGAATGGACGAGGCAATGAACCCACTCACCTTATTAGGCACAGGCATTTACGGCAAAGACTTATTAAACCAAAACGGTGCGCCGTTGCGTTTAGTGGTGCCGTGGAAGTATGGTTTTAAAAGCATTAAAAGTATCGTTAAAATTCATTTTTCTGAAACTCAGCCGGTAAACTCGTGGCAAAAGGCCAATAAAAATGAGTATGGCTTTTTTTCCAATGTGAATCCGCAGGTCTCTCACCCTCGCTGGAGTCAACGTAAAGAGCGCCGCATTGGGCAGTTTCGTAAAATAAAAACCCAAATGTTTAATGGTTATGAAAAGCAAGTTGCTGCTTTATATAAAGGCATGGATTTGAAAAAGCATTACTAACGTTTTCGATACTTTCCAATAATAAAAATTATGCAAATACCAGAACCCTACTTTACGCGCTTATTTAAACCTGTTTTATTCATTCTACTTTTACTACCTGCGCTCTATTACGCGTATGGCATTTGGCAAGATACTTTAGGCGCAAACCCACTTGAAGCAATCATTCGTGGTTTAGGTGACTGGGGCTTACGCATATTACTGCTTACATTACTCGTTTCTCCTTTACGCCGCATCATTAATTGCCCTCAACTATTACGCACAAGGCGCATGTTAGGGCTTTATGCTTACTTTTATGTGGTCTTGCATTTACTCGGTTACCTTTGGTTTGATCAATTTTTCGACTGGGAAGAAATTTGGTTTGATATTTTAGAACGACCTTTTATCACCATCGGCATGGCCGCGGTCATTTTACTCACACCATTAGCCGTCACATCTACTAAAGGCATGATTCGACGTTTAGGCAAAAACTGGAAGCGCCTACATAGCCTTGTTTACCCCATCAGCATTCTGGCTATTATTCACTTTTGGATGATGGTTAAACTTGATATTCGTGAACCCGTTATTTACTCAATATTACTCGCTATTTTATTGAGTGAACGACTTTATAGGAAAATCAAAACATAATACGTTTGCGGTAAAGCCTCAACAAAACGTATAATCAAGCTCACGAAAACTAAAGCACCGCGCAAGCGGTAAGCAGCTAAACAATGATCGCAGTTATTGATTACAGCATGGGCAATTTACATTCTGTACACAAAGCACTCCAGCATGTCACAAATGATAAGGTTTTAATCACATCATCAGCGGATGAGATTTTAAAAGCTGATCGTATCGTCTTCCCCGGTCAAGGTGCTGCACGCGACTGCATGAGCGAACTCAATAAACGTGAGCTGGTTGAAGTCATTAAAGAAGTCTCTAAAACCAAACCCTTTTTAGGCGTTTGCATGGGCATGCAAGTGTTAATGGAACATAGCGTCGAAGGCGGCGGTGTAGATTGCATTGGTCTTTACAAAGGCACGGTACAACATTTCACCGATCACATTGACGCAATAGATAGCGCAGGCAACCGCTTAAAAATTCCACAAATGGGCTGGAATCAAATTAAGCAAACGCAAGCTCATCCGCTTTGGAAGAGCATTAAAGATGATGCGCGGTTTTACTTTGTACACAGCTACTTTGTTGACCCTATCGACAAAAGCCTAATTTCAGGTGAAACAGATTTTGGCATTAATTACCCCTCTGCCATCGCCAGAGACAATGTCTTTGCGATTCAATCACACCCAGAAAAGAGCTCCGATGATGGCTTGCAACTTTTGAAAAATTTCACCCAATGGGATGGACAATCCTAGAGTCATCGCCAAAACACCACCTGAGAACCCACTATGTTATTACTCCCCGCAATTGATTTGAAAGACGGCCAATGCGTACGCCTACGCCAAGGTAGAATGGAAGACAGCACAGTATTTTCAGATAGCCCCGTGGATACCGCAACGCGCTGGGTTGAAGCGGGTGCAAAACGCTTGCACTTAGTTGATCTAAATGGTGCTTTTGACGGTGAACCAGTTAATAACTCCGCAGTAGAAGCAATTGCCAAAAAGTTTCCTAACCTACCGATTCAAATCGGCGGTGGCATTCGTGATGCAAAAGCGGTTCAAGCTTATTTAGATGCAGGCGTCACTTACTGTATCATCGGCACTAAAGCAGTGGAGGACCCTGATTTTGTAAAAGACTTATGCCAACAATTTCCCGGTCATATCATTGTTGGCATTGACGCAAAAAACGGCAATGTCGCAACCGATGGCTGGGGTAAAGTCTCGAGTGTTTCAGCCATTGAACTTGCCAAACAGTTTGAAGAGGCAGGTGTCGTGGCAATCGTTTACACCGATATCGCACGCGATGGCATGATGAAAGGCGTTAATATTGAAGCCACTGTGGAGCTTGCCAAAAGCATTAACATCCCCGTGATTGCATCCGGAGGTGTAACCAATATGGATGATATTGTTGAACTTTGTAAAGTCGAAGATGCAGGAATCACAGGAACGATTCTGGGCCGTTCAATTTATGAAGGTGCAATTGATCTAGCTGAAGCCCATAAATATGTCGAAGGATTAAACTAATGCCACTCGCAAAACGCATCATCCCCTGCTTAGACGTTGACAATGGCCGTGTCGTTAAAGGCGTGAATTTTGTTGATATTCGCGATGCCGGTGACCCTGTTGAAGTGGCTGCGCGCTATAACCGTGAAGGTGCGGATGAAATCACTTTTCTTGACATTACGGCCAGCTCGGATAATCGAGATACGACTGTGCACATGGTTGAAGCGATTGCATCTGAGGTGTTTATCCCACTGACTGTTGGTGGTGGCATTCGTAAAGTTGAAGATATTCGTACCATGCTTAATGCCGGCGCAGATAAGGTCGCCATCAATACCGCAGCTATCCACAACCCTGAATTAGTTAAAGAAGCCGCCGAATATTATGGCTCACAATGCATCGTCGTAGCTATTGATGCTAAAAAAGTCAGCAAAGAAAGCGAGCCTGATAAGTGGGATATTTTTACTCACGGTGGTCGTAACGATACCGGCATCGATGCAGTAGAATGGGCCAAGAAGATGGCAGACTACGGCGCAGGTGAACTTCTTGTTACCAGTATGGACAAAGACGGTACGAAATCAGGATTTAATATTCCATTGACTAAAGCGATTGTAGATGCAGTTAACATCCCTGTTATTGCATCCGGCGGTGTTGGCAACCTTCAACATTTGGCAGATGGTGTATTAAAAGCAGGTGCTGATGCCGTGCTTGCCGCTAGTATTTTTCACTTTAACGAATATACTGTGGGTGAGGCAAAAAAATATATGTCCGATCAAGGCATTGAAATGAGAATATAAGGACTTATCATCATGAGTAACACACTGTCACAAGTCGCTGAAATTCTTGAGCAACGTAAATCAGCAAAAGCCGACAGCTCATATGTTGCTAGCTTGTACGATAAAGGTTTAGATGAGATTTTAAAAAAGGTCGGTGAAGAAGCCACTGAAGTCGTCATGGCAGCGAAGGATGCAGAGGCAGATAGCCAAAAAACCAATAAAATAGTCACCGAAGTTGCTGACTTATGGTTTCATACCCTTGTATTATTAGCACAACAGAATTTACACCCTGATGATGTTTTGAATGAATTGGAACGTCGGTTTGGAACATCTGGTTTGGTCGAAAAAGCGAATAGACAAACCAGCCAAAATAAATAAAGAAGAGATAAGAGGAACTTAGCATGATTTACGGATTCGGATTAGCAGGCATTAGCCCTTGGTCATTATTAATTATATTAGTGATTGTTGTCGTTATATTTGGTACCAAGCGTTTACGCAACGCTGGTGGTGACTTAGGCGGCGCAGTTAAAAACTTTAAAGACTCAATGAAATCGGGTGAGAATGAAGTCACTGCAACAAAAAATGCGACAAAAGAAGCGATTAGTGATGCAAAAGATGATGTGATCGATGCAGTCTCTAAAGTTAAAGACAGCACCAAGTCTTAACCTTCCTTAGTTGATATAAAATAAAGCAAACATGTTTGACTCGGGCTTTCTTGAACTGTTAATTGTCGGCATCATCACTTTGATGGTAGTCGGACCTGAGCGTTTGCCTGGCGTAGCTGCAAAAGCAGGACGCATGATTGGTAAAATGAAAGCTTTTGTTGCCACTACACGCGAAGATATCGAAAAAGAACTACGTGCGGATGAGCTACAAAATATGCTAGTTAAACAAAAAGAAGAAATCAGCGAACTGCGCGATATGATGCAAAGCACTAAAGATGATGTCAGTAAGCAAATGAATGATGCAAGCGAGCAAATATCATCCAGCATGAATGAAGCGAAAGCATCCATCGATAACAAATAAGCAATGATAGACCCTAACGACAGCCCAACCCCACAGCAAACATCTAGCTCCACAGCACAGACGAGCACTGAAAAAACAGAACCAACTGGGTTTTTATCTCACCTTATTGAGTTGCGTGACCGCCTTCTAAAAGCAGTTATTGTGGTTAGTCTTGTGTTTGTCGTCCTTTTTCCTTTCGCCTCAGATATTTATGATTGGCTCGCAGCCCCCTTAGGTCGTGACTTAATCATCATCGGCCCAGTTGCCCCTTTTTTGATTCCAATGAAATTGACGCTACTGGTCGCGTTTCTAGTCGCACTACCTTATTTGTTATACCAGCTTTGGTCTTTTGTCGCTCCCGGTTTGTACAAACATGAAAAGCGGCTGGTCTACCCTTTACTTGCATCCAGTGTGTTCTTATTTTACCTCGGAATTGTCTTTGTCTACTTTGTTTTATTACCGATGATGTTCCAAGTTATCCCGCAATTTGTCCCTCAAACGGCTGACTTTAAACCTGATATAGCCCAATACCTCGATTTTGTAGTAATGATGTTTATGGCATTCGGCATTGGCTTTGAAATGCCTATTGCCACCATTTTATTAATCAGCACCGGTGTAACAACCGCTGAAAAACTGAAAGAAAAACGCCCGTACGTAATCATCGGTGCATTTGTCGTTGGCATGTTACTCACCCCTCCAGATGTCATCTCTCAGGTTATGCTTGCCATACCTATGTGGTTATTATTTGAGTTGGGGTTATTCTTAAGCAAGTTTTTCGTTGTCCGTGTTAAAGAAGCCAGTGATGCCAGTGCAGCACGTAGTGATGTCGAAAATAATCATAGCTCTACGGTAACAGCAGCAAGCGCAGGTACTGCTATCGCTGCCGATACACTTTGGGAAGATGATAAATACACTTTTGAGGAGTCCGATAATAAGGCTTCTAAACAGAACCCCGATTCAAGTGTTGACTTAAAGGATGATGAAAGAAGCATCTTAAACAAAGACCCTTTAAATGAAGATGTTAATAACGATGAGCATCCTCCAGAAAAAGAGACAAATGAAAACACAACGATTAATGATACCGAAGAATCATTTTTTGAAAGTGATAACTTTGATGAGCTTTCCGATGAAGAAATGGAAGCCGAGCTTGATCGCATAGAAGCTGAAGAAGAAATAGACAAAATTGTCGAACAAAAAGCTAAGGAACGCGCCAAGGAAAAAGCCGATAAGGAAAAGCAAGAAAAAAAGAAAAGCGATGAAGGCCCTTAAAGGAAACCCTGATTAAGTCGATTAGGATTTAGCGCAGAAAAAACTGTCGCTATTTTCACGAAGTGAGACGTAACAGTTATGCTATTGCGCCGATCTTAGTGGAAAATATCGGCAGGTTTGGCAAGCTAAAAATAATTGAGCTTGATCATTCATTCCTTAAGGAATGAATGATGTACTCGTAAAATCTTAACTACTCTAGCGGTTCATACTTTTAGAATAAAAAGTACTTAATTATTAAGCGCTAGTGTTGAGTTCACCATTTCAGAAAAACATCTGTATGGGCTTCGTAGAGATAACTACGCTAGAAAATATTTCATTGCACAACGTCGGCTAAAAACATGCCGACATAATTTAGTGAGCTAGCCATTCAATCTTTTTTGAATGGTCTACTCAATTATTAAGCGTTAGCTGTTGAGTTCACCATTTCAGAAAAACATCTGAAATGGGAAGCTCACTAAATTAGAATATTATTAAATAGTTATCTATATTCATTGTCTGTTCATATTAGCAATGTTAAAATCTCTTAAGACTGCTATTAAACTAATGAATTAGTTATTAATATCAGTTTTGTAAACAAATAAATTCTGATAACTAGCGGTATCAAAATTTATGAAACTATTTTGAACTTTTATTCTCAATAAAGCACAAATAGTAGTATTGAAAAATTAATTATAGCGGGGAGCATCCCATGAAATGTTTTATTAAAAGTTTACTCGGCCAAGATTCTTACGAACAAACGGGTAATGATGTTTGTACACCTCTACCACCCATTGTTAAATCCTTAGTAGGCAGTACCTTACTAGTTGTTGCAATGGTTATTTTAAGCCACATGCTTCGCATCTAATAACAGAACTACATTTCCAACAAAAAGCCTATTCTGATTTCAGAATAGGCTTTTTTTTTGTTATGATAGTTCCATCTTAGCCTTTTACCTAAAGGCATTACACAACATCAAATAGGACTTTCCGTGAATAATAGACCCGTCCCCCGTCGAAAAACCTTACTTGTCATTATGGATGGTGTAGGTGTAAACCCCAGCAAAAAGAATAATGCTTTCCATGAGGCAAATACGCCTAAGCTTGATGAATATTTTAGCAAATACCCACACACGACTTTACAAGCATCAGGCAACGCTGTGGGGCTTCCTGATGGGCAAATGGGTAATTCAGAGGTTGGCCATCTAACCATTGGTTGCGGCACAATTTTAAAACAAGATTTAGTACGTATTGATGATGCCATTGAAGATGGTAGCTTTAAAAAGAACGTCATTTTAAGAAATACCCTTTTTATTGCCAAAGAGCAAGGTCGCCCGGTTCACCTTGTTGGCCTACTCTCTGATGGTGGTGTTCATAGCCATGTGAATCACTTGTGCGCGCTACTTAAAATGTGTAAAAAACGCGGCGTAGAAGCCGTTGTGCATATCATTACTGATGGTCGCGACACACCACCGAAATCAGCTAAAAAGTTCATTACACAGCTCGTAGAAGCAATCGATAAATTTGGTGGTAGTATTGCTACTATAACTGGCCGTTTTTATGCAATGGATAGAGATACTCGCTGGAACCGCACCCAACGTGCCTTTGATGCCATGGTGCATGGTGTTGGAAAAGAAGCGAGTGATCCCTTACAAGCGCTACAAGATGCATATGACAATGATGAAGCCGATGAGTTTATTTTCCCACGTATTATGCCGAATGCGCGTAAAGTAGAGTCCGAAGACTCTTTAATATTCTTTAACTTTAGAAATGATCGCCCTCGCCAGCTTGCCGCTGCACTTGGGATGGAAGATTTTAATGGGTTTGATCGTGGTGATTACACGCCGTTAGTGGTTACCTGCTTAACTGAATACGACAAAAAGTTACTCGCGCCTGTAGCCTTTCCACCTGAGCGCCCTTCAACCAATCTTGCACACGCCATTAGTTTGTCAGGCTATAAGCAACTACATACCTCAGAAACTGAAAAGTACGCGCATGTTACCTTCTTTTTAAATGGGGGCCGTGAAACCCCCTACGCTGGCGAAGATCGTATTATGATCGACTCTCCCCGCGTACACACCTACGATGAAGCACCTGAAATGAGCGCGAAAGAGCTTGCTGACGTTGTTATTAATGCCGTCGAAGAACAAGAGCACTCATTCATTGTCGTAAACTTTCCTAACGGTGATATGGTCGGGCATTCTGCCATACCAGAAGCCATTATAAAAGCCGTTGAAACACTGGACACCGAAGTTAGTCGTGTTTTAGATGCCGCGGTAGAGAATGAATATTCGGTTATTTTAACTGCTGATCACGGAAACTGCGATGAGTACATCGACCCATTCACCGGTGAGCCCAGTACCCAGCATACGGTTTACCCTGTACCTTGTTTGATTATTGATAAATCATTCTGGCGGCTACGCACTGGCGGTGGCTTAAGCAATATTGCCCCCACTGTTCTACAATTAATGGGCTTAACCAAGCCTGAGGCCATCACTTGCAAATCATTATTAATGGATGAAATGACTGATTCAGATTCTGCCACTTCTGAAAGCTACTAGCATGACCCTAATCCCGGATAGAGAACACAATGAATAATTCATGAAACCAAAGTCTTACATTCGCATTCCTATCTGAGAATTAGGCTATGAACTTTTCCAAATGTTATTAGAATTTATTTATTGGTAAAATAATACCGCTCAAACTAGCACTTTTATAACTCATCCCAAAGTCATAACCACCTATCCATGACCTCCATGACCCTAATTCTTGGTCCGTTTATTCTGTCGATCGTAATAAAAATAACTCGACAGGCTGACCATGAGAAACTCAATAATCTCGCTACTCTTCATTGCTGCGCTCATTATTAATGCAAGCAGTTTTGCATCCGATAAGTTATTAATAAAAGACGTGACAAGTGCTCATAATGAGATTCGAAATAAACATGATTTACCACCCTTAATCTGGTCTCAAACTCTCGCTGATTATGCGCAACAGTGGGTCAACCATTTAGCACAAACAAAAAATTGTACGATGCAACATCGCCTTGAGGATGAAAACTCACCTTTTCAGCAGAAAAATGGGGAGAATTTATACTGGTCAAGCGCACTCAAATATGAAGATGGTAGCACTGAGGTAGAAACCTTTACCGCCAAAGACATTATTGAAACTTGGGCAAGCGAAGAAGATTTTTACGACTATGAAACCAACACTTGCATGGAAGATGCAGACTGTGGACACTACACTCAGATCGTTTGGCATGAAACCAAGGAAGTTGGTTGTGCGGTGGCCGTTTGCAATGACAAATCACAGGTGTGGGCATGTAATTACAACCCACGTGGAAACTACTTGGGTGAGTGGCCTTATTGAGCACTGATAAGTCCGCTATTTTTAAAGCGTTAAACCTCATCCTCATCAATCACATGTGTTTCTAATTTCCCAGCACTTACCCATTCCTGCATTGCATCATTCTCTAAAACCATTTGAGCATAATCGCGCGCGAAACCATTGAGTTTCACATCATAGCCAATCATGCGCATCACAACTGGTGCAAACATCGCATCTGCTCCACAAAATTCACCGAACAGCCAAGCGCCCTTCTTTTCAGGTAATATTTGTGACTGGCAATACTCCCATACAGCTACTATTCGATCAATATCTTGCTTCACGTCAGCCTCAATAGGATAGTTAGGAAAATGCTTTTTACAGTTCATAGGCAATGCATTTCGAATTCCAGTGAACCCAGAATGCATCTCAGCAGAGACGGCACGCGCTATCGCTTTATTAGCCACCTCCTCAGGCCAGCCCTTATTAAATCGAGTAGCAATATGCTCAATAATCGCTAAGGTGTCCCACACCTGTAATGGGGTTCCATCTTGTAAACTAACACTAATATCAACCAACACAGGCACTTTTTCATTTGAAAAGTATGGTTTTAAATGCCTTTCAGTGCAATCTTCAAATAACCAAACTAGCTCTTCTTCGAATTCAATATTTAAATTTTTCAGAAAAAACCATGGGCGCAATGACCAGCTAGAATAATTTTTATTGCCAATAACTAGTTTTAAATCATTCATTTTATACTCCTGTATAGTATTTTCTTAAGGAACCTCTGAACAACCTAGTTGAATTCTGAGAGCTTACAAGGCCTCAAGTCCTAAGCGTGTTTTTTGAGAATGGATACGCCCGTGGCATGGTGCAACAATCCTTCACAAAAAATAACAACAACGGAATTGATGCCTTGTAAGCTCGCCGCTCTTATTAGCCGCCAAGTTTCCAACTAGGTTATTCAGAGGCTCCTTAATTAAGCTATTCTAACTATAGGGCAACAGAACTGACAATCGTAATATCAAAACAACTACTTTCTATATTCTGATAACCATCACTTCAGCAACCTCATGAAAACCTAGCTGGGTTCTGCGAGTTTACAAGGAATCAGTCCAAGGATTTTTTTGAGAGTGGTCATTCCTCGCGAAAAACAACAATAACAAAATTGATGCTTGTAAGATCGCCCCTCTTATTAGTTAGCGTGGCTCAGCCTTATTTTAGTAGTAACACAACATCTGTAATAAGACCTTTAGGCTCCATTGATTCTGGATCATTTAAATAATACTCAATACCCATAGGTGTTTTCTTAACTTTAATCTTATTATGCTTTGCATGCCCTAGAGCTAATGACCATGCATTACCTACATGTTCATACTTACCAATATGCTTCACCTTTAACGCATTCCCACCGTGTAACTCGCTAACCACAAAGTTCCTAGACACTGAATCCACGTTACCAACTGGAATAGATGAAATAAACTCCACATGGTTTTTAGCAAAGTCAAAAATATTATAAATTGCAAAAGGGCAGCCTGTAGCAACAATATCATTAGACTTTAAATAATCTGAAACTGCTTTAAAATCTCTAGGCATCACTTTACTAATTTCATTGATCTGACAGCTATTGGCAATACCGATATATTTTTGATTAGCCAATGTATACCCATAGTTTTGCTTTGCTGATTAATAAACGTGCCAGCGCCACACGCCGTTTTTGTCCTTGAGATAGTTGCGATGTGGGAAAGTCTTCAAATACATATAAACCAATCGTATCCAGAGCCTCCATTAGCTCATCAGTAGAAGGGATCTCACCCGATAAGGCAGAATTTATGCGCAGATTTTCAAGCACGGTCAGATCTGCTTTTATACCATTGAGATGCCCAAGATAGAGCAATTCACGACGGTAATCTTCATCTTGCTTTTTAATGGAGATACCATTCCAAAGAATCTCGCCTTGATCTTGTAGATACAAACCGCAAAGCGCACGCAACAAAGTTGTTTTCCCGCTCCCATTTTGCCCTTCTAGCATCATTAGTTGGCTCGCATCCAACTGAAACGACAGATTGGTGAATAATTCACGATCTCCTCGGATGCATTGTAGGTTTTTAACTTCGAGGCTCATAGTATCAAGTTTAACCTGCAAATCACATGAAGAAAAGACTGATTAAGCCTCTTAAATATCACCTTAATATACATAATGCTAACAATATACCTATTCATATAAAATTAGGGAGGCATCCCCTCCCTAATTATTAAAGAATAGATTACTCCAAGAGGTCCCCTGGTGTTGGTGGTAAGTGTGGCATGATTTGTTCTGGAAACTTACCTGTCAAGGCCCCCAAGAAAGCTACAATATCCTCTACTTCCTTCTCTTCTAAATCCATATTTAGCTGTGATTTAGCCATAACTTTCACTGTTTCTTCTAGTGTTTTTACCGCGCCATTGTGTAGATAGGGGGCTGTATATGTTACATTGCGTAATGTAGGTACGCGCCACATGTGCTTATCCGCCTCTTTTTTTGTACTTTCATAGCGACCCAAGTCATCTATTAGCTTATATTTTTTCACATATTCATTATCAGCAAAAGTAGGGAATTTCATAAAAACACCTGAAGTTACACCTTTGGTTACCCCGTTAAATGCCGGCCCTGAATGACAAGCGGCACAACCTTTCGCTGCAAATGTTTCCATGCCGCGTACCTGCTGTTCATTCATCGCTTTTTTGTCTCCCTTTACGTATAAATCATAAGGGCTGTTCGGTGTAATCAAGGTTCTCTCATAAGCAGCTACAGCTTTAGCCGCATTATCAACGGTAATGCTCTCTCCCTCTCCAAAGATATTATCAAAATAGACCTTGTACCCTGGAATACTTTTTAGGCGTTTTAGTGCACCATCCAGATCATTCATACCCATTTCGACTGGATTCACAACAGGCCCTTTTGCTTGTTCTTCAAGAGTTGCAGCACGACCATCCCAGAACTGACTTAAATGGAATGCTGAGTTCCACACCGTCGGTGCATTTCTTCCCCCTTTTTTACCATGAACACCAATCGAGACTGAGCGATGATCATCTCCTCCTTCCATAACATTATGGCAAGAAAAACACGACACGGTACCTGTTGAAGAAAAACGTGGGTCAAAAAAGAGCATTTTACCCAGCTCTACTTTTTCTTTTGATGTTGGATTGTCTTTGGGTTCTGGCGCTATCTCTGGCAAGGTCTCCCATTGAGCCGCTTCTAAGGAGAATGATAAAATAATTGTGCCAATAACAATAGATGTACTTAAAAACTTCATTGCAAGTCCCTTTATTAATAAAATTAAAGCTCCAATATAACAAACCAAACTGAAACCAAACTGAAACAAAACTGAAATAAGCTACTGTTTTTTCTTATGAAGCTTGTCACGGGATGTTGTTATTTACTATTTAACTACAATTGAATCAATTTCAAGACTTATTATTTCTCCCCCTTTAACAGATACTTTTTCGACAAATAAGTCACCATTTTGTGCGATAGGTCGTCCCGACTTTGATATCCTTGCACCCACTTTAACTTTTGGGAAGCTGGAGAGCTTTAAGCTTGGCATCATTGCCATTTCATCATTTAATATGATTTCTATTGGCAGGTCTTTAACTTGTTTTTTTACTACTGCTAGTGGCATAGGTGGGCCATTAATAGCCTTAGCGTAAATAAATACAAGGTCCGTTGGGCTGACTTGCGCTTTAAGTTCATCTGATACATTTATGCGTAAGGCAATGCCTTTAGTATTTGATTTGTTGACTTTATTAGAAGCTATAGAGACTGGTTTCTTGCCCTTTTTTTCATGCTCTTCTTTTACATGTTTCTCAAAGCCTTCTGGGCTATCTAACTTACCATCATAAATATAAGCCGCTATTTTTAATACGTCTTCTTTAGGCACCGAAATAGGAGGCATGATATTAAATTTTTGAATCGCTCCACGCATCATACTTTTGCTTTCATCTTGTTTTTCTATCCAGCCAGAAACAGCCTGAACAAAAGAGTTTTTATCGGGATAGGTATCAATATAATGCATTCTAACCGCAGCAATGGGCGGTGCTATACGTTTCTTTAAATCCATGCCACCCGTACTACCGTGACATGCAATACAGTTTGCTTTATAAAGCTTTTCACCTTCTTCATACTTATCAGTACCAGCAAAAGAATTTGTTGTAAAAAATATTATAGAAGCCATTAGTAATATTATTAAGCTTTTCATGTTTTTCTCCTAGAGTTTGACATAAGGAAAGGCTGATTAAGTTAATTAGGATTAAGCACAGAAAAAACTGTCTCTATTTTTCATAAAGTGAGGCGTAATAGTCGTTCTATTGCACCGATCTTCGTGGAAAATATTGGCAGTTCTGGCAAACTTAAAATAATTGGACTTGATCAGCCTTTCCATAACCTAAGTGCCATTTTAAATGGCGCTGTTTTTTTATTTCCCACATTGCTCCTTAGGGCTAGTTAAAATTACACGAACCTCTGCATCTAATTCAGGAACTTGGGTGTCATATGAACTTTCGGTTCTACTTTCAATTTGCTCTACAAAAGCACGTAAGTGATTTCTAGAGCCACATAACAACTTATCGTACGTTGAAATAATATCTTGATGATCCTCTGATACATATGACTTATGAGCATTGATATCTCTAATGTCCGTTTCTTCAACATAAGCACCTACCATAAGTGCTGCAACATCATCAGAGCCAACAGCGTTGTTTATTAAATTGTCGTATAAATTTTGTAATTCTGTGTCTGAACCCCCCTTCCAAACTTAATTTTGAAGCAACTGAGCCAGTCTCAACAAGTTCTTTTAACATTCGTAAACCACGCTCGTAATCCATGCCGATAAATGTTTTCATTTTACTCACCATCCAAAACATAAAGAATGGCAGTTGGCTTTTCATTCGCCAAGTGACTTCGGTTGACTCACCTTTTTCTATCAAGTCAAAGCCAACCTTAGCAGAAGATTTAAACGGTTTTAGAAACGTTAAGTCCATTTCTAATGTAGTATCAGAGGCCTTAGTTAACCTCATTTCACCCACACCCGTCATATCTCCGTGCCAGTCATAAGCTGCTCCAATCTGCCCTTGCTTAGCATTAAAATTGACTGTGGCTTTAGGCTCTGTAATTAACCAAGGTGACCAACTAGGCCACTGCTTAAAATCCATTAATGATGTACGCAGTGCTGCAGCCGGTGCATTAATGACGATTGATTTATTAACCTGAAATGTAGGCATTAGAATTCCGTAATGTGTAGTTTAGAGAGTATGAATATAGATTATTCAGAAAACTCTGAGTAATCTAACTAAATTCTGGCAAGACATTCTGCATGCGCTTTTAAGTCATTTGCAAGCAAAGCACTAAATATGGTTTAAATCAATAACGAAAAATTAGAAACTGACTGAACCGCGTAAGTTAATATGAGGTGCGAGCTTACAAGGCTTGATTCCCTTGTTTTATTTTTTCTAAGGGTGTTGCAACATACCATCGGCGTTCCGTTTTTAAAACTGACTAACACCTCTCAATAAAGGTAAATATTTAACGGAATTAGTTTCCCATGGTTGAAACAAACGTCAATTAATTATCAACGTTAATCACTTAACTTTAACATTTTTACATTTATTATTTGACATTTATCAAAATAAAGGTAATAACATCTATTATAAGAAGTTTTTCGGATGGTGTTGCAATACTTAATTAGGATTAATACTAACTTAAAAAAACCTGATTAAGTCGATTAGATTTAGCGCAGAAAAATATCGATGGATTATGCAAGCTAAAAATAATCAGACTTGATCAGAGGTTCCTTAAGGAAAGACTGATCAAGCCACTAATTTTAAGATTATTAGTTTTCAGATCAATTTTTAAAAAATCACACATAATGTGCCCTGTTTCTCTCTATTTTTATATTTTCTTACCCATCAAACCGCCTTT
>JALSJU010000045.1 GCA_026989145.1 Thiotrichaceae bacterium | reverse complement strand
GGCCAATGGCTTCACCATGACGGCCTGCGTTCCAGTCTTGCTTGATGGGGTCAACAACGGCATCCACCAGCTTGCCAGGGTCATCAACAATGGCGCCCACAACCTCTGCGCCCGCCTGTATTCGCTCCACGCCACGCTCGCTATCCGGCATCCATCCAGGCCTTTGAGTATCCTGACCAGATATTTTCTCAGCAGTCCATTCGGCTACGTCAATAGCAGGTTCGATTGGGCTTAAATCATAGGCGGTCTTTGCGATGCTGCTGCCAAGAGAAGCCAGTCCTGCTCCTGTCTCATAGGTCACTTCACCGATTCCTGTGAAAAACCCACCGACTTGTTCGGCGGCTTCACCCAGGAAAGAACCGGTTTCTGCGTTAGCCGAGGGATTATTCGCAATCTGTTCTGCAATGACTGAGGAATTATTGGCAAGCTTGACAACTTCATTGCTAGCTGCAAGTGAAGAGGGTAGGGACTGCTTGGCTTTAGCAAAACTATTTTGATCAGTTAGTGTGGTTGTCTTTGGTTTTAATGCAATAGCACTTGTTGCTGCTTTTGTAGAGCTTGTTGATTCAATTCCTGATGACATAGTAGTTACTTCTTAAATTAGTTGATAACTCTGCCTTGTTTCCAAGTTGGGTAGACTTTATCAAGCAAAAAATTAAAGGTATATACGACTTATGGCCTAAGACTAAAGTCGTATATTAGTTATTTTTATGCTCTTGTTGTTGCTTTAAGTGTTCATAATGTCTGTTAAAGTTACCCTAAAGATGAAATATACTGTCTTTATAGGTGCTATTTCTTCCTGTTTCTATGAGTTTTTTTAAATAGATATTACTAATGTTTAATATTCAGTCGCGGAACTGCCTCTATTAACTTTTGAGTATACGGGTTTTGCGGATTACCACAAACATCCTCTGTTAGTCCTTGTTCCACTACTTTACCACTTTTCAGCACTATGGTTTCATCGCATAAATATTCAACTACTGAGATATTATGGGTGATAAATAATAGGGTGAGGTCGCGTTGATCGCGTATTTCTAATAATAACTGTAGGACCTCGGCCTGTACCGATACATCCAGCGCACTGGTGATTTCATCACAGACGATAAACTCAGGGTTTAAGGCTAGGGCGCGTGCTAAGCCGATGCGTTGGCGTTGCCCGCCAGAAAATTCGTGTGGGTAGCGCCACATAAAGTCGCGTTTAAGTTGCACCGCTTCTAAGACTTCGCCAGCAAGCTCAATGCGCTCTTCATCGCTACTGCCTATGCCGTGAACTTTCATCGGTTCGGTTAATGTTTTGGCGACTAATAAACGCGGGTTTAATGAAGATTGCGGATCTTGGAAGGCGATTTGCATTTTTTGTCGCCATGGTTTTAGTTGCTTTGTTGATAAGCCAACCAACTCATGCCCATGAATACTCACACTGCCAGCGGTGGGTTTTTGGAGTTGCAAAATGGCTCGTCCAAGGGTGGTTTTACCGCTGCCAGATTCACCGACTAGCGCAACAATTTTACCTTTATTAATATCAATGGTGACATCGTCCACCGCGCGAACATGATCTACAACCCGCTGTAATACGCCTTTGCGAATGGGGAAAAATACGTCTAAGTTTTTAACTTTTACTAGGGCTTCGTTGCGTATTTCTTGTGATGCTTTTTGCGATGTGTTATTTCGTCTGGGTAAATTTTCAGGAACTGCTGCCAATAGTTTTTGGCTGTATTCGTGTTGTGGGTTGCGTAGCACATCCTTAGCATCACCGACTTCAACGAGCTTTCCTTGCTTCATTACGCCCACTTTATCGGCTATTTGTGCCACTACCCCAAAGTCATGAGTAATAAATAAAACGCTCATGCCTTTGCGTTGTTGCAGTGCTCGAATAAGTTTTAGTACTTCGGCCTGTACGGTTACATCAAGTGCTGTAGTCGGCTCATCGGCAATTAATAAATCAGGCTCGCAGGCAAGCGCCATCGCAATCATAATACGTTGGCGTTGCCCACCAGACATTTCATGCGGGTAGTTATTAAAGCGTGTTTCGGCATCCTTAATTTGTACTTCTTGCATGGATTTAAGCGCGCTCTGTTTGGCTATCTCCTCGCTCATGCCGTGATTATGCAATAATAAGGCTTCCATGATTTGCTCACCCACACTGTACACAGGATTCAATGAGGTCATCGGCTCTTGAAAAATCATCGCAATACGCGAACCACGAATATCACATAAATCATCTTCTTCAAGCATCAGCATATCAACCTGCCGATAGGTCGGAATACTAACTTGCCCAACATCCTCTTGCTTGCGCCAATCAAAGTGAATTTCACCACTGGGGTGAGAGCTAATCCGTGCGGGTAATAACTGAATAACCGATAAAGCGAGAATCGACTTACCACTGCCAGACTCACCCACCAAACAAAAAGTTTCACCCTTATTAATGCTAAAGCTCACACCATCGACCGCTTTAACAACCCGCTTACCCGCTTGTAGATGGGTGTGCAAATTATTAATTTGTAAAAGTTGATGCTCAGGCTGTTCGCTAGGGGTGAGTTTGTAGCTTTTTATATCTGTTGGATTAGATTGTTTATTCATCAATCATCACCCTTGGCAGACTTAGGGTCTAGCGCATCACGCAAAGCCTCGCCAATTAGGTTATAAGCAAACACCGTCATGAAGATGGCTCCACCAGGGAACACTGCCATCCACCAATTAAAAGTGGATGCGCGAATGGATTGGTTGAGCATTTGCCCCCATGAGGGAGCATCGACAGGACCGAGACCAAGAAAACTTAAGGTCGCCTCTGCCAAAATAGCGGAGGCAACACCAAAGCTGACGCTGACTAAAAGCGGTGCAACGCCATTGGGTAGCATGTGGCGAAATAGGATTGAGTGTAGTGGTAAGCCACTAGCGATGGCGGCTTGCACATAGTCTTGTTTGCGTAGTTTTAAAAATTCAGCACGTGCATAACGGGCGTAGCCAGACCAACTGGTCAGCCCGATAATTACCATAATTAAATAAATATTTCTGCCAAAAAAAGCGACAAAGGTGAGCAATAAAAACAGCGTAGGGACGGACTCAAAAATCTCAACCAAACGCATTCCAAGCATATCCACAATGCCAGAAAAGTAACCCATCAGCCCGCCAAGAATGACTCCTATGACCAAGGCAATACCGGTGGCAATAAAACCTATAGATAAGGCAACGCGGGAGGCGTGAATCATACGGCTAAATACATCGGCGCCGTTTTCTTCCGTTCCCATAAAATGATAAAACTGGCTTTCTGCAAGGGGTTCCCGCAACGGTGCTTCGCTAACATCGCGCATATAATCGCGTGCGGAAAAGGGAATCGGTGCGTTGATGCTCCAGTCGTATTTATCTTGTACTTGCTGACTACGAAAGTCATCATAAATAATTAATTGCGGCGGTTTTACGAAAGTGTTGGCGAGTATCGTGGCGATACTCGTTAGGATTAAAAAAGAACTCATGGCGCGCGAAAAAGTATGACTTAATGGGCTTAACCAAATTATTAGAACAATGATGAATACGGATAAAAAGATCACATCCTCAATCGTAAAATAACGCAAAAAAGGTGCACTGACAGCGCCATTCTCACTAACAAGCAAGGGTACGGTGTTGGCCAAAAAAGGCGCGAAAACAGCCATGATAACTAAAACGCCGACCCAGAATAAACCAATCTTCGCGCCCGCGCCTGAGAAGGTGCGCCTTAAAACCCGCGTCATAAAGCCAGATGACTGGGCTACATCGTTGGGCATGTTTGTCGTCACGTTATTCATACGATACCCGCGGATCAACCAAGGTATACAGGAAGTCAGTAATCAAATAGCCAATCAATGTTAGCAAGCCACTGATTAAAGTGATCGACAGCATTAGCTCCTTATCGCGCCCGTTGACGGCTTCAATGGCGAGCTTGCCCATGCCGTCAATACTGAAAATAGATTCAACAATCACCGAGCCTGCTAGCAAGCTGGGGAGAATTCCTGCAGATGCAGTAATTAAGGGTATTAAGCTATTTCTAAACACATGGCGGCTCATCACATCTTCTTCGCTGACACCTTTAGCGCGGGCAGTGCGGGCGTAGTCGGTTTCTAGATTTTCTAAAACAGAGGTACGAATCAACTTGGCAAGAAACGCAAAACTGCCGTATGACAAGGTGATAATCGGTAGCACCAAATGCCACATGCGGTCAAATAAATAGCCACGCTCGGGCGTGTCGGGTATCCACATAAACGCCAGCAGTAAACCAATGCTCGCTCCTGTTAAGCCTAATCCACCAATCCGTAGTGCAGGGAAGTCTACCCACGCCATTATGCCTAAGGTCAGTGCGCCTAACAGGGGCAGTAGAATCCAGTTGACGGCGAGTGTTTCTGGGTGTGAGTTTGCCATCCAGCCACCTAAAGCGGCACCTGCAATAACAAAAATGGCGGTGCGTAGATTGCGTTGTTTCCATTGACTCAGTAAGACAGCAACAAAAGCACCAGCGAGCATGGCGATGAATATTTTAGCGATGGAAAGGTATGAAAAGCCATTCGGTAGATAGGTCATATCATGCGCAGCGCGGTCGCTTAAACCTGCAGTGGGAAACCATTGCCAATGCTGGGTATTGGCAAAAAAGCCGATTAATAACACGCCAATTAACATCGTCGGCACAGACCACATGCCCAGCATAATCACATTTGAACCGACATCAAAACTACCGCCACGATCAGATGCAGCCTTAATACCGACAATAATAGCGATGATATAAATCAGCGGAATGGTGATGACATTTAACAATAAGGTGATCGGCAAACGCTCTTCAATCAATGCAGAAACAGGTCGCCCGTAATTGAAACTTTCGCCTAAATCAGAGCCTTTGGTAAAAGAAAAACCTTTGATGTTGTAGTCATCATCCATGGTAAAACCAATGGGCGATACATTATTTAACCAACGCAAATATTGCACCGGTGCAGGGTCATCCAAACCGTAGCGCTTATTGTAATAATCCAGTAGTGCTTTTTTCTCGGCGGGCTTTAAATCTTGCCCTTGGGTTAAGCCTTGTGCGCTAATCCCACCTGGCGCGGCGGCCATCACGGCGAATACAATAATGGTGATTCCTATGAGTGTAGGAAACATCAAAAGTATACGGCGAATGAGGTAATTAATCATAGTGTTCGCGCTTAATTACTGTGTTTTTGCAATGCTTTCGGGATGTAGTTTTCTAAGCTTCCAGTATTTAAACCGAGCTTGGTCATGCGTTGATTTTTGACTCTTTTATTAGCAAAACCTAGCTCCATTCTGCGGGTCAAAAAAGTGTAGGGCTGGTCTTCAATTAAGATTTTTTCAGCTTGCTGCCACAGTTTCATGCGTTTTTCTTTATCGACCATGCTGCGCGCTTGCTCAATAACTTTATCCAGCTCAGGGTTTTTGTAAGAAGTTCGATTATCGCCTTCTTTAATCTGATCACTGTGGAAAATTTGGTACAGATCACTCTCAATAGTACCGCCCCAGCCGAGCGTAATCGCTTCAAAGTTTTTCTTATCCAAGGCTTCAAGCATTACCGGCCATTCTGAAGGAATAGGGATTAGTTTGATGCCAGCACGTGCATACATATCTTTAAGTAACAGCACCATACGTTTGGTCGTTTCATTAGTACCAAAGTAAATTAGCTTAAACTCAAATGGTTTGCCATTTTCATCTTCAATGACACCGTCACCATCGCGGTCTTCAAAACCTGCTTCTTTGAGCAGTGCTTTGCCTTTGGCAATGTCTTGTTTTTCGGGTTTCACATCGGGGTTGTGTTGTGGGCTGCCTTCACCAAACGGGCTAACGGCTGGTTTACGATACCCTAAGAAAACGGTATCAATAATTTTCTGTTTGTCGATTAACCACGTCATTGCTTGGCGCACGCGTTTATCTGCAAAGCGGGTATCTTTGCCCTCAAGTTTTTGATTCCAACCGATATAGCCGTAGCCGCTGGTGGGCGAGGTATAATTAAAGCGGTCGCTGATTTTATTGAGTTGCTTATCATCTTTGAGTTTATCAAAGTCAATCGGTTGCGCATCGCTGTATAAATCAATATCGCTATTTCTAAAGGTGGTCAGGCGGGCGCTGTCATTTTGAATAATACGCCATGCAACACGGTCAAAGCTCGGTTGTACTGCGCCCCAGTAGCGGTTATTGCGGATTAATTCTAGGCTGTCTTGATCAGGCTTCCAATTTTTTGGGTCGGCCAAACGATACGGCCCCGTACCGATTAATAAGCCTTTTGATTGGTTAAATTCTTCGGTTTTTTCAAGGTAAGGCTTATAAAAATGCTCTGCCAAAATATCCATGCCACCGGCAAAATCTAAGGCTTTAAAGTAAGGTTCTTTGTATTTGAAAACCACCTCGTACTTGCCATTCGCAACCACGCTATCTATTTGCTTGTAATAAGCGCGTAAGCTGGGAGCTTTGATTTTTTCATTCATTATGAAATTAAAGGTAAATACCACGTCGGATGAATCGAACGGCTCGCCATCAGAAAACAGTACATTGTCACGCAGCTGAAAGGTAATGGTTAAGCCGTCTTCACTAATCTGCCAACTTTTTGCCAACTTGCCCTCGTATTGCAGGGTGTCAGAGTTGAGCGACAATAAAGATTCCATCACATAAGACTGAATCTCAGAGGCGTAGGCGGAGGTTGAAACCAGTGGGGTAAGCGTTTTGATGGTGGTTGAAAGGGATGAAACAAACCAGCCGCCGAGTGCATAGTCTTCCATTTTAGTGGCTTCATAAGCCTTTTGAAATACTGGAGGGACATTGCTTTTAGCGGTAGAGGCTTTCGATGTGTTTGTTGGTGTACCTGAGTTGTTGGTTGTTTGGGCAACCAACTGGGCGCTATCAATTTTTTGCTTGATAACACTTAGCGAGCCACGCAAAGCACTCACATCTTTGGATTGTTCTGCTAGCATACTTTCGACACTGGTAAGTTTTTGCCATTGCCGATCAACTTGATTCATCGAAAGAATCAGTAAAACCAGTAATAAAATAATCAGCCCAAATAAGATAAAGTCTTTGGTGGTAAATGTTTTTTTCATAATGTTTTATTTTTTATGGTTGCCCTGTTGTTTTTTATTTTACCATGAAGCGCATGAATCTATGAAGTTATCAAAGCAAAAGTTGTTATGTTTACTTCATGAGCTTTATGACTTTCATGGTTCAATTTGTTTTTCTGCTTCTTCTACTTTTAATGCTAGCTCAGGGTATAATTTATCAATATCTTGCACTTCACCCAAGCTTGGCATTTCATCCAACGATTTTAAATTAAAGTAATCCAAAAACTGACGGGTAGTGCCTAGCAGAGCAGGGCGGCCGGGCACATCTTTGTGACCTACCACGCGAATCCATTCACGCTCTTGCAAGGTTTTTATAATATAAGAACTCACCGCCACGCCACGCACATCTTCAATTTCGGCACGAGTAATCGGTTGTTTATAAACCACCAAGGCCAAGGTTTCGAGTAGCGCACGCGAGTACTTGCTAGGCTTCTCATCCCAATGTTGAGTAACCCATTGTTTGTAGTCTTCACGGGTTTGAAAGCGAAAGCCACTGGCGGTTTCAATAAGTTCAAAGCCGTTATTGCTATAGCCATCGACTAATTCAGCGAGCGCAATTTTAATGTCATCACGATTGACCAGATCTTCTGTTTGAAAGAAACCAAGTAACTTTTCAACGCTTAAAGGTTTATCAGCGCTGATTAGAATAGCTTCGAGAATGGGTTGTAGTTTTTCTTTTTTCATGTGCGCCGATTCTAACATGAAGCAGAAAAAGTAGGAATTATCGTTTTGTCTAGGGTGAAGGCTCGGGATTGCGAAGTTTAAATCATAAAATAAAAAGGATTCACCACGAAGCGTACGAAGTTCACGAAGAAAAGGACTAAAAAGTAAAGCTTACTGGAGGTCGTATAGCAAATACAGATTTGTCGTTGCTGAGAATCAATATTTTAACTTTATTTTTTCTTCGTGTTTCTTCGTGCCTTCGTGGTGAACTGGCTTATAAGTTTTTCTAAATCGCCCGCATAGCAAATAAAAAACCGGTCAACGTAAGCCACATAAATAGGTGAACAATGAGTGCGAGTTTGTAATGTGTAATCAATTTATTGGGGTGAATGCTGCTGAGTATGAAGGGTCGCCCATCTGTGGGGCTAGAAACAACATGACTGGCGGGTTGTTGGTAGGTTTCTTCTAAATGGTTATCAACCATTCTGTCGGCGGCGTTTCTTACGGTTGCCATTTCGGTGTCATCAATGACGCCATCATTATCTTTATCAAAATAATTTAAAAACTTTGCAGAATCACGCTTCCACTCGGTGATTTTTGAGCTGACTAGCGCTTTTCGTTCGTGTTCATTTCTTTGCTTGTTAAGCGTTTCAAACTGCCCGAGCACGTAGATTGTTTCTGCGGGGTAAATTGCATGAAAGCGGTAGGGGGCGTAATGCTGTAGCGGGGTGATTACTTCGGCATCTCGCGGGTCTATGGTACAAATGCCCTTGCCATCATTGAGTAAAAAACCGGCAGAACTGGTATAAAGATATTTATTGTACCAAACCATCGGTGGCAGCTCTTTATGTGGGCCTCTGACGACCTCGCCATCGTATAGCGAAACCTTGCCTTTTAAAACGGCATAACCCTGTGCGGCTGAATTTAGTCGGGTACTCGGTGTGTCTTCTATTAAGCGAATGCGTCGGTAAAGTACAAAAGCCCATAGCAAACTCATTAGCGATAAGGCCGTTATATAAGTGGCTCTATTGATGATACTGGTATCGTTGAACAGGAAAATTGCAGGAAATAAACCGAGATAGAAAAGTGAGCTGATTGAGCGTATCAGCAAGCCTTTTAAATGTGTGAAAAGGCTAGAACTGGGACTAAAGAAGGAGAATAAATACTGGTGAAGTCCAATCGTCCACGCAAGAATGAGCGCTAAATAAGTGCCAGCTTTTAACAACGCACCTTCAATAGAGATTTGCCCTTTAAAGACATGAACGATGAGCACCACGACCGAGACGTACCACATAAACCAAATCAGTGGTTTTATGATGCCGGAAGGACGGAGTGGCATAGACATGAGTCGTGTCAACTAGGATTGAAAGCTTGCGCCTACATCAATATCTTGTAGCTCTTCAACTTTAAACTCTAATAAATCAAACTCCTTAAAATCAAAAATATTAGCTACGATATTGTCCGGAAATTGCTGAATGCGCGTGTTACTGAGTGCTGCGGTGTCGTTATAAAATTCACGTCGATCAGAGATGCTCTCTTCTAAGGTTGTAATGCGTGACTGTAAACGCAAAAAAGCATCACTACCACGTAGCTCTGGGTAGTCTTCTGCCACAGCAAATAAGCCGTTTAAGCTCGCGGTTAAGTTGGTTTCTGCTGAGCCAATTTGTGGAATGTTTTTCGCCTTCATCGCCGACTCAACCATATTTCGCGCTTTGATGACTCTTTCTAGGGTTTCCTGCTCAAACTTCATGTGCTGCTTACAGGTATCAATTAGTTTGGGTAATTCACTGTTACGTTGTTTGAGTAACACATCAATATTACTCCACGATTTTTTGGTGTTGTTTTTAAGCGTAACCAACTGATTAAAAATCGCGATGCCCCAAACGATAGGCGTTGCGATAAATCCTAGAAAAACGATTAGACTGATGTTCATGGGAGTTCCTGTTATTTTTATTAATTATCTGTGATTTTACCAGTATCAAAACCAGAGCGTTTATTTTTGGATAAGCGGTTAGAATGTACTACCTCGATATCAAACCATAAGCAATCCACAGCATAACAAGCCCAATAATCAGATTAAGTGTTTTCCATGCAGAGGGTTTTGCAAATAAAGGTGCTAAGAAACGCGCGCCGTAGCCTAAACCGAAAAACCAGATAAATGAAGCGCTAACAGCTCCAAAGGTGAACAGTATTTTATCGTCTGCGGAATAGGGAGCAGCGATACTGCCGATGAGAAGCACGGTATCTAAGTACACATGCGGGTTTAAAAAAGTCAGCGCTAATACGGTAGTGATAACCGTTTTGGTGTTTTGGCTGGTATTAGCGGTGGCGGTTTTTAAGGTTTCTCCGCTAAAAGCAGAACGAAAACTGATTATAGCAAATAGGCTTAAATAAGCCGCGCCGAACCATGAAATCCATTTCAGCCATTCAGGGTTTTGTTTGATGATCACGCCAACACCACTTGTGCCTAAGGTTATTAATAAAGCGTCAGAAACAGCACAGATTAGGCAGATCAAAAATACATGACTTTTTAATAGGCCTTGTTTTAGCACATAAGCATTTTGTGACCCGATGGCAATAATAAGACTGCCACCAAGGAGTAAGCCGGTGAAGAAAATATTCACTTCTGATTACCGTTTAAGGTGTTTTAAAAAGTGTCCTTCGAGTAGTTTGAAGGCAAACACAATAGTAAAAGTGAGGGCGAGATAAAACAATCCTACACTAATAAATGATTCAAACGGTGCGTAGTAACGAGAGTTAATTATTTTAGCCGCACCAAATAAATCAACTAGTGTAATCACACCTGCAAGTACCGTTGCGTGCAGCATAAAGATGACTTCATTGCCGTACATAGGGATAGACCGGCGTAGCGCGCTGGGTAAAATCACATGACGGTATTGATCCCAGCGGTTCATTCCGCAAGCTTCGGCTGCTTCTAGTTCTCCTTTGGGTGTTTGTAAAATGGCACCTCTGAATATTTCCGCAGTATAGGCAGCAGTATTCAGTGAAAAAGCAATAATTGCGCACCAATACGCTTCTTTAAAAATAAGCCATAAGCTACTTTCACGAAGCCACTCAAATTGCGCTAAGCCGTAATAAATAATAAAGATCTGAATCAGTAGTGGCGTACCACGAAAAATATAGATAAATATTTTAACCGGTGTTCTCAACCAAGTATTTTTTGAAGCGGCCATAATGGCTAAGGGGATTGACAAGAAAAAACCGACTGTTAACGAAATTGCTAATAGCTGTAAGGTTAAGCCGAGGCCTTTGAAGAGTAGGGGTAGATTGTCGATTATGATTGAAAAGTCCATTAATCCACCTTAAGGAATCTCTGAATAACCTAGCTGAATTCTGGCAACGCCAAGTTTTCAAATTCGAGGCATTGATTTATAGCATAGTTATTCTATGGTTTAAATCAATAACGAAGAAGTTGGAAACTTGGCTAAGCCCCGTAGGGCGAGTTTACAAGGCACCAACTCCGTTGTTGTTATTTTTTGCGAAGGGAGCAACCATTCTCAAAAAATACGCCTAGGACTTGGTGCCTTGTAAACTCGCAGAATCCAACTAGGTTGTTCAGAGCTTCCTTAACTTAATGCTTTTTCATGTTTGGTGTAACGACGCTCTAACCATTGCATAGCAAGGTCGCTGACAGCAGTAATGATTAAAAAAAGTGCACCGACTAAAACATAAAAAGTGAAAGGTTGACGTAATGTATCGCCGGCAACTTTGGCGTTAAACACCATGTCCTCCAGCCCAATGACTGAAACGAGTGCGGTGGTTTTGACTAGCACCAACCAGTTATTAAAGAACCCCGGTAGCGCATGGCGAATCATAGCGGGAAAAGTAATATGCAAAAATACCTGTAGGCCAGTCATGCCATAGGCATGCCCCGCCTCAATTTGACCTTTAGAAACAGCCATAATTGCACCGCGAAAAGTCTCCCCCATATAGGCACCAAAAATAAAGCCAATGGTGATAATGCCAGCAATGAAAGGATCGATATCAATATAGCTCCAGCCAAACTTTTCACCGAGGTTATTTACTAATATTTGCCCGCCAAAGAAAATTAGCATCATTAAAACAAGGTCAGGAATGCCACGAATCACGGTGGTATATAAGGTAGCGATAAACTTAGAAATTGGACCACCGTATAAACGAGCAGATGCCGTCAACATGCCAAGAATAACGGCAAAAAATAGGGAGAGAAGGGCAACCTCGATGGTTAGAATCATGCCCTTAAGGATTAGTGGCAGATAGCCACCGAAGTAATCATTCATTTAGAAAGCTCCGCCCTGAGTTGGGCGAAGTGATATATTTATTCAAATATTTCGAAGTCAAAGTACTTTTTTCTGATGGTATCATAGGCACCATCGGCACGAATTGCTTTAATCGCAGCGTTAAATTTTTCGGTCAATGCCGTATCTTCTTTGCGTAAAGCAATGCCGATGCCCTCACCAAAATATTTAGGGTCGGTATAGCTATCACCGATGAATTCGTAGTCCTTTCCTTTCTCTGATTTTGTGAATTCTAATAGTACAAATGCATCAGCAAAAACCAAGTCCACGCGCCCAGCGTTTAAGTCGAGGTAGGCTTCTTCCTGAGTGCCATACCGTTTAATATCTACGCCTTCACCAAACTCGCCGGTAATAAACTTATCCGATACTGTACCTCGCTGAACGGCTACACTTTTACCTTTTAGGCCTTCTTTTGAAACTTTAATGTCAGAACCTTTTTTAGTGATGAAACGAGCCGGTGATTTGTAGTAATGGTTTGAGAATGCCACTTTTTCTTTGCGTTCATCAGTCATCGACATGGAGGCGATGATTGCATCGTATTTCTTCGCCAAAAGAGCCGGAATAATGCCATCCCAATCTTGCTTAACAAGCTCACATTTCACCTTCATGCTGTCACATAAGGCATGAGCAATATCAATATCGAAACCTTCAAGCTTGCCATCTTTAGTGGTTTGACTGAACGGAGGGTAGGCGCCTTCTACGCCGATGCGAACAACTTCAGTGGTTTTTGCAGCCGGTTGTGCTTCAGCTTCCGCCTTTTTTTCTTTTGCGGGTTCTTTGTTTCCACAGCCTACAATTAATAGTGTTGTAAAGCTGGCTATTACTAATGATTTTAGTGTGTTGCTTAGCATCATGTCTTCTCCTTGGTTGTATTGCTTAGTGTATTGTTTGTTTAGTACTCTTTAGAAATAAACTGTTTAAATTGTTGTGACTTGGGTTTTGTAAAAACGTCTTGTGGCGACCCATCTTCAACGATAATGCCTTCGTCAAAAAAGATTACACGGTTGGATACATCTCGAGCAAATGCCATTTCGTGGGTGACGACTAGCATGGTGCGGCCTTGTTCTGCTAAATTACGAATAACATTTAGCACCTCTTCAACGAGTTCAGGGTCAAGCGCAGAAGTTGGCTCATCAAACAACAAAATATCCGGTTCCATTGCTAACGCTCTAGCAATCGCGACACGTTGCATTTGCCCGCCTGATAACTGCCCTGGATAATAGTATAGTCTATCGGTCATATTTACTTGGGATAAATACTTCTCAGCACGTTGGTTTGCTTCTGACTTTGATAATTTAAGTGCTGTTTTTAACGCAACGGTAACATTATCCAACACGGTCATGTGCGACCATAAATTAAACTGTTGGAACACCATCGCCATTCGTGTGCGTAAGCGACGAACTTGTGCTTTATCGCTAATTACTGAGTTACCTTTGCGGTTGTCGTTGACGGTGATGGTTTCACCGCTCAAGCTAATCGTTCCGCTGGTTGGTGTTTCCAAAAAGTTGATGCAGCGAAGAAATGTACTTTTGCCAGAGCCACTGCGCCCTAAAATAGAAATAACATCCCCTTTTTTAGCATGTAGTGAAACACCTTTGATAACCTCTAGTGCACCAAAGTTTTTATGTAGGTTTTTTATCTGTAACAATTACCGTGCCTGTTTTAGGGTATTGCGTAGATTGTAGACTATTTGAGTAATGACGGATCAAAATTTATAGGATAATTATTTTTTACTGAACGTTGAATAATTATTCAAATCAACCCTCTTTCTTTGTTAAAGGTGTTTGATCGTTGTCGTCCTTACTTGTTGAAAGTTTTTCACTGTTGACGGGACTTATTTTGCTTAATGCAGCTTTAACTTTTTTGTAATACGCCGACTGTTCAGTGGCAGACTCAGCTTGAATTGATGTTTTGTCAGTTTCTTGGGGTGCATTATTGAATGTTAAAAAGCTTTGGTTGATTTCACTTAATGCCGAGGATATTTGTAACTCTTGATTGTTAAGCCTTTCTTCTAGCTTTTTTGTTTTTTTCTTTTTCGGCTAACAACTGCTGTTTAAGAGTATTTAACTGTGAGTCATTTAGGCCTTGTTCTTTGAGCCCCACTCCTTCGATGTCCATAGGTATAACATTATCAATATTCACTACTAATTCGTTTATCATCGAAGGATTATTAGCTTGGGCAGGTGTGGGAGTTTGATTAATATTACCTGTGTTTCTTACGATAATATTTAGCACAAATAAAACAAAGAGTGCGAGAAATATCCAAAAAGCGTATTGCTTAGCGTATCGCTTAAAGTAGAGGTAACCAATATATAGTTTTCGTCTGAGTGAGCTTTCATCTTCACGGTTAATTTTTTTAGGTAGTGTATTTGTCATAATCATATTATCTAACTTTAGTATTAATATCAGCAGTTTATTGGTTTTTTATTCAAACACGATGGTTCCAGCCCTAGTATGTTAAAAATTACTGATAAAAGGTCTTGGAATGTGCAAAAAACTCCTGAGTATGGATTTTCCACAGTCTTATTTTTTTACATGGCGTGATTGTGAACTTGTTTTTATTATTCAGAGCTTACTAATATTAAGTTTCCATCTAGGTTACGACTATTATTATCAGGGTAATATTATAATAATAAGCCCTAGATGAAACTTCCTGCAGTAGTACCTACCAGTCTCTTCATAACTTTTGTTGCTAGCTCTCTATCCATTGTGATAGTGGCAAAGGCTTTTGGTGATGATTTTATCAATAAAAGATCATCGGTTTTAAATATCATTACAACTGATAAGTTTGAATTGTCACTAACTGAAAAAGAAAGCCTCTGGTTAAATCAGCAGCCTGTAATTAAGTTAGGTATTGATCGCGCTTTTCCACCGTTCGGATCAATCACTGAAGACCGAACCTATGTTGGCTTTTCAGCCGATATTATGCGAATTATTGAGCATCGTTTAGGCTTTAAGTTCGATATTCAAAAAGATACTCCATGGAACAAAACAATGGAGATGGCTAAAGCAGGGGAGATTGATATGATTTCCGCCTTGGTTAGCTCTAAAAAAAGGAAGGTGTTCTTAGACTTCTCCGACCCCTATATTAAAAACCCTACAATTATTATTAGTGATGCTGAAAAAAATGGATATATTGGATCATTAAAAAACTTAAAGGGAAAAACCGTAGCTATCGAACGTGGTTCTTATAGTGCTAACGTTTTAAGTCAGGAATATCCACAGATAAAGTTAATTCTTGTACAAAATACCAGTCAAGCATTGAGCCTAGTGGAAATTGGTGAGGCTGAAGCTTATGTCGGTAATGGTGTAACCGCAAGTTACTTGATAAGGAGCTTGGGGTATCACAACTTATCATACTCAGGGCAAACGGAATATAGTAGCAGTCATAGTATTGGTTTTACAAAAAGGAATGAAATATTAGCAAGTACTGTTAAAAAGGCGCTTGCATCTATATCAAAGCATGATATAGATATAATTGCTAATTATTGGTTTGGGGTTAGTAACAATTCACTGATCCATAAGAGTGCAGCAATTAAAATTGGGATGATGCTTCTTTCTCTATTACTTTTGTTGTCAGTATGGGCATTGACTCTTCGTAATACAAAAAATGCTTTAAAGCTAAGTCAAGAAGAGATGAAAAAACAATCTGAAGTTGATTCATTGACGGGTTTGGGTAACCGCAGGAATTTTTATAGCTATCTAAACAAAATTATTGATAGTACGGAAGGTCGCAAATTTACTTTAATTTTCATTGACTTGGATTTATTCAAAGAAGTGAATGATACACTTGGTCATAGGGTGGGGGATCTTTTACTTGTTGATGTAGCAAAACGATTAATAAGGTGTATCCCGCATGATTCAGGTTGTGTGGCACGAATTGGTGGTGATGAATTCATGGTTATACTACCTGATGTTAAAGATAAGTTTGCTATAGAGGAGATTATCCAAAAAATTAAAGCTGAATTAAATAATACCTTTATTATTCAGGAAAATGTTATGACTGTTACTGCAAGTATCGGCATAACACGTTACCCTAGTGACGCTAATGACGCTAATGACGCAGAGCAACTTGTAATCAACAGTGATCAAGCTATGTATGCGTCTAAAAAGAAAGGTCGTAATTGCCACTCTTATTTCAATAAAGAGATGTATGAAGAGATCCAATATAAAAATCAATTAACGCTTGACCTGAGACAAGCAGTAACCAAAAAGCAATTTATTTTACACTATCAACCTATTGTTGACTTGAAAGACAATTCTATTAAAAAAGCAGAGGCGCTAATACGTTGGAACCATCCAAATCGTGGCTTAGTTTCACCTTTAGAGTTTATCCCGTTGGCTGAAGAAATTGGGATAATTAATGAGGTAGGCAACTGGGTCTTTGAAGAAGCGATAGAATTTACGACGAAGATACAAAGAGAATCTAGTCAGAGCTTTCAAATGACAATAAACACATCACCTGTCCAATATGGAAAGAATGGTATGGATGTGCCCTCTTGGTTTGAATATTTAGGGCGTTTTGGTTTAAGCGGCGAAAATATTATTGTTGAAATTACTGAGGGTGTTTTAATGGAAACGCGGGAATCAGTCGTTGACCGTCTATTCCAGTTAAGAGATTTAAAAGTAGGTGTGGCGATAGATGATTTTGGTACAGGATACTCTTCACTTTCTTATTTGAAAAAATTTGATATTGATTATTTAAAAATTGATCAATCCTTTGTTAAGAACTTAACTAAAGGGTCTGATGATGATATTTTGATACAAGCTATTGTCGTTATGGCTCATCAGTTAGGTGTAAAAGTTGTTGCCGAAGGTGTCGAAACGGAACTTCAAAAAGAACTTTTGGTTGCATCGGGTTGTGATTTTGCGCAGGGCTACTTCTTTTCAAAACCCTTAGATGATTCTGCATTTTTAGCTTTTCATAAAAATTGGAATGAAAACAACTCGCTAACAACGCTTTAAAAAGTGATGTTTTATAAGAAACCTTGATCAGGGTTTCCATAAGGAGAACCTGATTAAGTCGATTAGAATTTAGCGCAGAAAAATCTGTCGCTATTTTTCATGAAGTGAGTCGTAATAGTCACTCTATTGCGCCGATCTTCGTGGAAAATATCGGCAGATTTGGCAAGCTAAATATAATTGGACTTGATCAGGGTCTCCATAAGTCAATCACCAAGCGGTCAGTGTCGTAGAAACTCCCAGAATAATCAACAAGCCGAAAGCTGCTCTGCGCATATTAATATCGCTGAGTGCTGGCGGGTATTTTTTGCCTAACCAAGTAAATAAAAATACGATGGGCAAGCTAAATAGCGCAAACAGTAAAATCTCTTTTGTAATATTCCCCTGTATACTAATGGTGGTAATACGCATCAGCGAGCCGATCATAAATATCATCAACAGCGTGTTACGAATTTCTTTAATAGTGAGTTGTTGTTTGTACAAATAAAATATTAATGGCGGTGCGCTGGTGCTAAATAAGCCGCCCATAAGCCCAGAGGCTGTGCCAGCTAAAAATGAAAAGTAGGGCGATGGCTTTTTGGGATTGGGGTGAGGTTTTAGGATTAATAACACGCCGCCTAGCATAATGACTATGCCCAAAATCAGTTGGAGTAACTGTGTTGAGGCTTTATCTAGATAATAAAGTAAAAAAATCCCTGCTAGCACCGCTGGCACGAAGCCAGTCATTATTGTGCGAACTACTTGCCAATGAATGTGATCATGATTTTTGTAAACGGCTAACGTCACATTAGTTAAGCCTGTTAAGCTAATGACAGCAGCAATAAATGATATTGGCATTAGTTGTAATGAGGCAGTAATCCCCATAATAATCAATCCCATAGCAAAACCTGTGACGGTTTGAACGTAGGCACCGATAGCGATTGCAAACAAAAAAATTATAAGGGTAGATTCGTTCATGAGTTTGTTTGAATGATAAGAGTTTCTGCAGAAGGTTATTAGCCAGCGGATAATATGTCATTTAACATCATGACCATAGCGATAGTTTCTTTATAGCGCTAAAATCCATGCTGAGGTAAGCCCGCAAAATAAAACACGAGTACAAAAACGATGACGAGAAAAATTGAATTATTAGCCCCCGGCGGTGATATTGAGGCGATTAAAGCGGCAGTGATTGCAGGTGCTAATGCGGTTTACTGTGGGCTGGATAAATTCAATGCGCGTAACCGTGCTTCTAATCTTTCGTTTGATGAGTTAACGGGTGTTATTCGCCTTGCGCACAAGTACAACTGTGAGGTATTTTTAACCATCAACGTGGTGATCTTAGAACAAGAGCTTCCAACCTTAATCAAGCTACTCAACAAACTGGTTAATACAGGGCTTGATGGCATTATTGTGCAAGATCTTGGGGTGTTTAACCTGGTGAAAAAGTTTTTTCCAGCGCTTGATATTCATGCATCAACCCAGCTCACCACGCATAACGAAGGGCAGATTAAGTTCTTGGCAAAAATTGGCGCATCGCGGCTTAACTTATCGCGTGAACTTAATATTGATGAGATCAAATCATTATCGGCACTAGCGCATGAGTATGATGTGCTTACCGAAGTCTTTGTGCATGGCGCTTTGTGTATCGCGTTCTCGGGGCAGTGTTATTCTAGCTCTGTGAGCGTGGGTAACTCGGGTAATCGTGGCAGTTGCAGTCAAGCTTGCCGTGATGAGTATGAAATCACCCCTGCGGGTAATCGCTTTCCGCTGAACTTAAAGGATAACTCAGCTTATTTTGATTTGCCGCAGCTCGTTGATGCGCAGGTTGATTCATTAAAAATTGAAGGGCGCATAAAAAATGCCCACTATGTTTATACCGTGACCGATACGTGGCGAAAGTCAATTGACCGCTTTGTTGAGTCGGGCAAGTTAATCACAGATGATTCAAACCTGCACCGCGTATTTAACCGTGACTTCACCAATTCATTTTTGCAAGGTAACCTGACTAAGGGTATGTTCATCGACAATCCGCGTGATCACAGTATTGAACATGCGGTAGAAAGCAGTAATGCCAAAACAGTGATTCAAATCCAAGAAGTAAAAGATGATTTATTTGAAAAAAAAGATCAACTTGGTGAAGAGCTAAACAACAAAATAAAATACCTCAGTGTCGCCAAACAGCCGTTACAGATAAGTGTTTCTGGTCAGCTAAATAAGCCTTTAAACTTAACTTTAGCCGTGGGTGATAAAGCGGATATCCGCATTCATACTCTATGCAGTGAGTCTTACTTACGGGCGACAAAAGAGTTGCCAATCAGCCAAGCCGTAATCGAAAAACGTTTTAAAAACCTTGCTAGCAATGATTATCGTATTGTGGGCTTTGACTGCAGCGAGCTTGGGGGTGATTTGAGCATCCCCTTTAAAGAGCTAACTGCCCTAAAAAACCAAGCCGCTTACTTGTTAAATAACGAGGTTGAGTTACAAGCGGCTATAGACGTGCCAGCGTTGAAACATCACCCTAAAAAGGACTCTAAGCATTCCTTATCAATACTTATTGCTGATGAAAAAGACGTTACTTTATGTGATTTAACGGATGCCGATGTTTACTTCAAATTGCCTGAGAGTTGGAAGAAAGATTGCAATAAACATATTGATATTTTTAAACGCCACCCGCAACTTATTCCGTGGTTTCCTGCGGTACTCATCGGTAAAGATTATGATGAGTCAGTACGCTTATTAGACGCAATTCGACCCGTGCGTATCGTTAGTAACAATACCGGTGTAGCCTTTGCCGCTGTTGAAAGAGGTATCGAATGGGTCGCCGGCCCGTTCTTAAACACCACCAACTCTTACGCCTTGTTAACCCTGCAAGAAGAATTAAACTGCGCAGGAGCGTTTATTTCTAACGAGATCAACCGCATACAAATCAAAAAAATTGCCCGCCCTGGGAACTTTAAATTATTGTACAGCATCTATCATCCGATCTTAATGATGACCTCTCGGCAGTGCTTTTTTCAGCAAACGGTTGGCTGTAATAAACCGAGTATCGAAGATGGCTGTATGCTGAAATGCAAAAAAGAAACCACCATAACCAATGTGAAAGGCGTAAAGTTTGCGGTCGATAAACAACGCGGCGGCTACCCTAGCATCTACAACCATGAGCAGTTTTTAAACGCTGAAATTGTCCGTGATTTAGGCGATTTATTTGACGAGTTCTTTATTGATCTTACCAATATTGGCGCAGGCTCTAAGCAAGAGCACGATAAAGCTGATTTGATCAAACAATTTGAGAGGTTGTTAAGCGCCAATGGTAACGAAGCAATGCAGCAAGTAGCCGATCAGCTTAGCCGCACTGTTACCTTGTCGACCAATGCACAATATAGTCAAGGCTTGTAGTTATAGTTATAGTAGGGTATTGATCAGTTTGCACTGTAAATAGCAGGGACTTTCGTACGTCATCTATGTCGTGAAAAAGTCTTTATTCGTTGAGTTTATTGGAGGTGTTTATCTAAACTTAACCCCAGTATTAAAAATAGGTAGATTGTTTTCTTCTAATGCCGAGCCTCTATAAAAATCCAAAGCATTAACCACATGCCGTACATTCCACTCGCGTAAAAACCGGTTAAACGAGGCTGCGCTATTAAACA
>JALSJU010000044.1 GCA_026989145.1 Thiotrichaceae bacterium | reverse complement strand
TAATCAAATAAACAGGGAGGTGGCGCGCCAATGGGTCTGCCTGATAGATAGCGCGAGTAGTTTTCTATACCTGAGCAATAGCCCACTTCGTTGATCATTTCTATATCGTATTGAGTGCGTTCTTTGAGGCGTTGCGCTTCTACTAAGCGACCTGCGTTGTAGAGTTCTTCTAAGCGCTCTTTGAGTTCAACTTTGATCTTATCAACAGCTGCGAGCATGATTTCTCGTGGTGTCACGTAATGTGTTTTTGGGTAAACGGTTAAACGAGGTACACGGCGTAAAACTTCGCCAGTCAGCGGGTCAAAAAAACTTAATTGTTCAATTTCATCATCAAAAAGTTCGATACGCACGGCTTCGATATCCGAATCTGCGGGGTGAATGTCGATAACATCACCACGTACACGGTAGGTTCCTCGCGATAGCTCAACATCGTTGCGTTTGTACTGCAAATCAGTGAGTTTGTGCACGATGGCGCGTTGATGCATCTTGTCGCCACGATCAAGATGCATCATCATTTTTAAATAAGAATTCGGGTCACCCAAGCCATAGATAGCAGAAACCGTGGCGATGATAATAACGTCGCTACGCTCTAACAAAGCCTTGGTTGCAGAAAGCCGCATTTGCTCAATATGCTCATTGATAGAGGCATCTTTTTCGATGTATACGCCCGAGGCTGGCACATAGGCTTCTGGTTGATAATAATCGTAATAAGAAACAAAATACTCAACCGCATTATCAGGGAAAAACTCTTTCATCTCCCCATAAAGTTGCGCCGCCAAGGTTTTATTGTGTGCCATGATGATGGTAGGGCGTTGTGTTTGGGCGATGATATTCGCCATGGTAAAGGTTTTACCCGAACCTGTTACCCCGAGTAGAGTTTGATGTAAAAAACCATCATTTAAGCCATCTACTAATGATTTGATAGCAGCGGGTTGGTCACCAGCAGGTTCGAATTCGGTATGTAGTGTGAATTGTGTATCCATCGGAAGACCTAAAAATATGATGTAGCTATTATTATACGCGATGACTCCTGACATCGTGCTGTCAGGAGTGCTTATTATTGGTGCTAATGATAGTTTGGGATTATATCGTGATAAAGCCTTTACTCAATCCAAAGATAGGGTATATTCCGAATTAATTATAAGACTGTTTTTAGGGATTCATTTCATGGCTATTGAGCTTTCAGAACGTGTTCAACGTGTAAAACCTTCGCCTACTTTAGCCATTAGCGCATTAGCGCAACAGTTAAAAGCAGAGGGGCGTGATGTTATTAATTTAGGCGTAGGTCAGCCGGATTTTCAAACGCCAGAACACATCAAAAAAGCTGGTATAGCCGCAATTAATGATGGTAATACGGGTTACACCGCTGTTGATGGTATCCCTGAGTTGAAAGATGCCATTATCAAAAAGTTTAAACGTGATAATCAGCTAGATTATGAGGCTGACCAAATATTGGTATCCTGCGGTGGCAAGCAGAGTTTTTCTAACCTTTGCCAGGCGTTATTGAATGAGGGTGATGAGGTTGTGATTCCTGCACCCTATTGGGTTTCATACCCTGATATGGTTTTACTCGCTGGCGGAGTACCCGTGATTGCGGAGGCTGGGCAAGAAGATAATTTCAAACTCACGGCTGAAAAGCTAGAAGCGGCTATTACCGATAAAACACGTTTGTTTGTGATTAACAGCCCATCAAATCCCACCGGTGTTTCGTATGATTTTGATGAGCTAAAAGCATTGGGTGAAGTGTTACTCAAATACCCCAATATCGTGGTAGCGACCGATGATATGTATGAGCTGATTTTGTTTGATAATTTAACAGCTGATCGTAAAAGACCCTTTGCGAATATTTTAAATGCTACACCAGCACTTAATGATCGTTGTTTGGTATTAAACGGCGTATCAAAAGCCTATGCAATGACAGGCTGGCGTATTGGTTATGCGGCAGGGCCTGTTGAAATCATTAAGGGAATGAAAAAGATTCAAGGGCAGAGCACATCAAACCCAACATCTATTTCACAATATGCGGCGGTTGAAGCGCTTAATGGTGATCAAAGCTGTTTAGTGCCGATGCTAGAAGCTTTTAAAGAGCGCCATGATTATGTCGTGAAAGCGTTGAATGAGATTGATGGTGTGGACTGTATTGAATCTGACGGCACGTTTTATGTCTTCCCCAATGTTGAGGGCTTAATCTCACGGGTTGATGGTGTCTCGACAGATGCTGAATTAGCAACACACTTATTAGATAAAACCGGTGTGGCACTAGTGCCAGGTAGCGCGTTTGGTTTGAATGGTCATATTAGGTTGTCATTTGCGACCAGTATGGAAAACTTAGAGCAGTCGATTGAGAGAATTGCTTCACTGTAATAATAGTAAACAATCATTTTCTTAGGATTTTAGAGGGAATTTACAATTAAATTGAATAAAATCTAATAAAAGAAGCTAAAACAGTATTTTTTGTCCATTTTTGCCCTTTTTCTTATACCACCCCCCCTCTTTTTCGATGATTTGTAGGTAAAAATGGGTCTGTTTAGATACAAATCATCGAAAAAGAGGGGGGTGGGTAATGATATTTGTATTATTTAGCATTATATTCTTGCCATTTCCCTCTTGCCTTTCTCTCCTCCCAGTTTATACCGTCTTTGCTTCGATAAGTGCCAGATACTGAGCAACATCCACCTGCACCAAAGCCAATTTTTCCTAAAAATACTTCTACGTACTGACTTTTAGTGTGCTTAATTGTGCTTCGAGCACATTTTGAAAAGGGGTAAAAAAGGGATGGACTTAAAATATTTTTCCACTTTATGACGATGCCTTCCTTAACAATAGCTTTATAAACTGAGCAATTATAGGCGGCAAGCCTAACTTCTTTTCCATCATTGTTTAACAGAGTGACTTCTTTTCCCTTAAAAGGATTCTGTAAATAAAAGAGATGTTCTTCTTCGACTGCACTCAAGGATAATTTTTTATTGGGTTGCTGTTTACTATATTGTTGTGGTTTTTTTTCGCAAGCAGATAAAATTATACATAGAGTTATGATTGGAATGAGTGTTTTCAAGGCTTTAGTCTCAACTTGCATAATAATACATACTAACTTGCCACTTTACCAAGATAATGTCTATGTGGAAATCGACTTGATCAGTCTCTCCTTAAAGCCGTTCACCTGTTTTTCCATTCAGAGCATGAAGTGTTCGTCCATCAGGATCATTATCATTTTCATTGGGTATCCATTTGGATAAACAGGCACGGTCTTTTACACAGGGGTCGGTCAATGCTTTCATGAAATTGACTAAATGGGTCACGTCACTTTCATTGATTACGGGCTTTGGTGTGATGTGAATCCCTGTATCGATTGCTTCTTGGGTATTTTGTTTTAAATCTTTAAGTGCAATATTTTTTTGTTGCAATTGGCTAGGGTCATAAGCTTTTGCAGACTTGATCGGTGAGAGCATATGACGTGTCACTGCCTCTAACGAGGTGTAAGCACCAGCATGACCCCAAGGGCCTGTTACTTCTACATTGATAAGTGATGGTGTGCGAAAGCGAAATTTATCATCTTCTTTTTTAGTGACTAGGTTGCAGCCGTAGTCATTGCTTCCTGTTACACCGTTGTCTTTACCTGCGCCAATTTGTGGCATGGCAGTGTTGTATGCCATTTCATCGGTGAAGAAATCTCCGCTATGACATTGTGCGCAACCCGCCCCACCTTTTTTTTGCGAGGTGTAAAAAAGTAATGCGCCTTTTTTTGCAGATGTAGATAGCGCATCTTTATTGCCTTCGATATAGTTTTTCCAGGGTGTATTGATAAATACTTGAGAGCGTTCATATTCTGCAATAGCTTCTGAGAAGTTTTGTTCTGTAATTAAATCTTCAGCGCTACCATCGGCATAATCAAATCCCTTTCTAAATTCTTCTAACCAGTTCTTTTCTAAGCGTTTAGCTAGTGCTCTTCGCATAGTTTGGTTAAATGATGCATTCATATATTTTCCACGCATTTCATCTGATGATGTGATTGGAAAACGCGCCTGTGCTTGTACTAGAGTATCTCCAGCGAGAGGGTCAATCGTGGGGTAGGGTACGTCTGGTGTCGTGATGCCTAGTTCGCTAACTTTTTCAATTCTCATATCATGAAACAACACACGCTTCCAAAATGCCACATTAAATGTTGTGGGTGCATTGCGTGGTACACGTGCTTGATCGCTTCCTTTTAACTCTCTATGTATGCCCATAATGTCGGGGTTTTTAGAATCGACACCTACAGAAAGTGAAAGATTATCTCCCCCGCCAAGCATAGGGTGGTGACAGCTTGCACAGGCTGTTGTGTTATCCCCGCTTAGTGTTTTTGAATAGAAAAGCTTCATGCCTAATTGAGCTTTAGGGCTGTTGATATTAGGTATGTTTTTATTTGAAGTAGGTATGCCTGTCAAATTGTGAGATTTAATAAGTGTAGTTAGCTGACTATCAATAATTGGTAGAGCTTGCTCGCCATAGCTGCTTAAGTTGATAGTGCTTAGCAGTAAAAATATCCATATTTGTAATACTGTTTTCATCGTTTTCTCTATTTTTTTATTCGAAATTATAGTGGCTGTAGTGATTGATGTAGAATTGTTATATTTTTAAATTGAGTGCAATTTGGAGTTCATAATCACTAAATAACGGTGGTTTTATGTGTGACTCTAGTTTTATTACGGTCTCTGTATTTTTCTTTGATACATTGCTTGCGATAACAAGTTTCTTCTCGTTTTGCCACTTTCTTTCCCAGTGTTGTAAAAATTTCTTTGCCGCAAGCTTACTACCTAGTTTTTTTAATTTTTTATAGCTGTAAGGCGAGTTTCCTGCCATATTTTCTTTAATATTTCGGTTGAGGAGTTTTCTACCTTGACTAGCGGCGAGGATGATTTTTAAACCTGCTGCACCTTGTTGATGAATTAAATATTGCTGGTATTCTGGGAGTTGAATTAATCCCGCTTTTACTAATCTCTTATTATTGAGAGCTTGTAGTTTTTTACTCATAGCTAATGATTTTTCAAAGTCATTACGATCTGTCATACATCTTTTTGAGGTACAAGAAATATCTTTAAGCGCTTGTAGTGATAGCTGGTGGTGGCCACAGGGCGAGGAGGTTGTTTTACAATTTTTATTTTTATTACTTGGTCTATACAATAATTTTCCTTGTTTTGATTCAATAGAATACAAAGTTGTCCAGAAGTCTGGTTCTATTTGAATACTCTGTGTTTTAGGTAATTTTGTATATTGGGGTTGATGAGAAAACTGGAAATAGGTAATCTCGTTTTCAATATCGCTATTGACTACTTTGCTAGAAATATGGTTATTAATTTTATCTTCTAATTCAAAATCAGAAGTGGAAGTATTAGAGATGAATCCATCAATATCTATTTCTGAGTTATGTATTGTAGGCTGCTGATTGTTTGTATAATTAGCTGAAGGTATTAGAAAAGTAGTGATACTCAGTATATATATTTTAATAAATGTAGATAAAGATTCCATGTGAAAACCAAGTGCATATTAATGCGAACTAATATACGATTTTTAATGGATTTTAAGTCTACCGCTGAATCAATGTTTTAAACTCTCTTATCACTTTATCGTGTTAAATCGACCAATTAACGCTGAGATATGCTTAAAGAATAATCAAACTAGCCTTAAACCATTGTTTTAAGTCATCAAGAAATTAGAGAGCGCTTGAAGCATCTACTTAATTTATGTGACAATGGAATAGTTGAATATTGACTAGCGCTAACGAGAGGGTGAAACTTTTCTGTAGGCCTTACGTGAAATTAAAATTTGGAGTTTGTCATGGGTATATTTGTATTGGGTATTTTGGTGGGTTGGTTAGCGGAATGGTTATTTTTTACTTTTTGGATTAAGAGTAATTTAAAAAGTAGTTCGTCTGATTGTTCAGAGTTGTCGGCTCTATTGAAAGCTAAAAATAAAGAGATAGATACTTTAAAGTCTTCATTATCAAAAGAAAAAGATAGTAAAACTGAAAATAAGGCTGAATCAATTGTATCGTCGGCTTCTACAGCAGTGCCAGAGTCCTCATTAGTTAATACGGTCGTTAAGAAAGAAACTTCTCAGAAAACAGTTGCAAAAAAGGCTGTGGCCACAAAAACAGAAACTACCACTAAAAAGCCTGTAGCTAAAAAGACGGTAGCGAAAAAATCTCCTGCAAAAAAAGCCAGTACTTCTAAGAAAACAACAGCCAAAAAACCAGCAGGTGATGATTTGACAAAGCTTAGTGGTATAGGCCCAAGTATGGCGGCGACAATGGCTGAATTAGGAATTACATCATATAAAAAACTTGCTGGAATGGATGATGATATTTTACGTGATATGCTCGAAGCATCAGGTGTTAGATTGAATAGTAATAAAGAAGCGATGGATAGCTGGAATGAGCAAGCTACCTTAGCAGACAAAGGTGATTTTGAAGGATTGAAGAAGCTTCAGGAAGAATTAAAGAAGTAATTTTTCTTACAATCAAAAACAAGAAAGGCTCAGAATATTGAGCCTTTCTTGTTTTTGTTCCATCCCCATTTCTAGTGAAGCTGTAGCTTCCCTAGCTCTTCTAAAATAGAATTAACTAAACTTTCTCCTTGGGCACCCATGCCTTTGCTGAGTACTTCTGGGTCTCGCTCTCCATCAATCAAATTTTTAATAATAGCTGACAGTAAAGTCATATCACCACCTGCATGGCTCATTTGTTCTGCCATATGGGATACTAGGGTTAAAGCCTGAGTATTGCCAGTACTCGCTTGATTGACCATATGCGCTATACCAGGTGCTGCCATGGTGGGATTTGATTGTGCTTTTTCAGGGTCGGGAAGCGTGCTGGGGTTTTGAATACCAGTAAGAATAGCCTCAATAATGACAGCATCCTCTTCATCAAGGTTTTTCATGAGTTTTTCTGAGCGATCTCCTTCGAGTATTTTATAAATACGAAGGACTAGATTCTGCCAGCCATTATCAGCACTAGATTTTAACACCTGACTAAGCTGCGGTCTGAGTTGAACATTGTGAGTAGTTTCAACGACCATGTTTATCAAGCTGGCATGTACTTGTAGTATTTGTTCTTGCTTGCTGGGAGTAGGGCTCATCAGCAAATATTAACTCTTTTGTTTCCTAATACCAACACTATATCAATGAATGACGTTTTAACTTGGAACGTAGTGTCGCTCGGTTAATACCTAAATAGGCAGCAGTACGTGATTGGTTGCCATTAGTATGTGTCATCAGTACTTCGAGTAAAGGTTTTTCAACTTCATCCATAACTTGCCTGTAAAGGAAAGTCGCATCTTGATCACCAAGGAGTTGTAAATACTCTTTGACTGTCGTTGTTGTTGTTTCTGAAAGTGAATGTCCGTTGGGTGATGTAATTGGGAGTGTATTCATGGGTTGATTCATGGGGTTAAACCTTTCCTTGGTTAGTGTATATCCTAGTCAGGACTAGAGTTTATTTAAAACACTTTCGAGATGGTTTAGCTGAGTGGGTGCATCAGCTATTGTAAAAAGCTCTCTTTTTAGTTTTTTAAGTAAAACCTGATCTTGATTTGTTAGGTTGTATAAATACCAACCAATATGCTTGCGAGCAATGCGAACTCCCTGATCTGTCCCATAGTAGCGATGAATGGCATCAATATGTGTTAACGTCGTTTCAATCTTTTCTCTAAAGCTAATGGGTTTAATAATGTTTTTGCTTAAAAAGTGACCATTTAATTTATCATTTATCTCTTTGAAAATCCAAGGTTGTCCATGGGTAATTCTTCCTAACATCAATCCATCAGCATTTGTGTAATCAAAAATAAACTTTGCATCTTCAATACTATAAATATCACCGTTGGCAATAACAGGGATGTTGATAGCTTGTTTTATCTGACGAATTGTTTCGTATTCGGCATGACCCATAAAGGCCTGAGAACGTGAACGTCCGTGTACCGCAAGGCAGGAAATACCTTGATCTTCAGCGATTTTTGCAATCTCAAGTGCATTTCGGTTGGATGAAGCCCATCCTGTACGAATTTTTAGTGTAACGGGTACATCAACAGATGAAACTATTGTTGCAAGAATTTTTTTAACTAAGGATGTATTACGCATTAAAGCTGATCCAGCGGCTTTATTACACACCTTCTTAGCAGGGCAACCCATATTAATGTCGATGATATTGGCGCCATTTTCTACATTAAACTGAGCGGCCTGTGCCATGACTTCAGGCTCTGTTCCAACTATTTGGGCAGAACGTGGTAGGGGTTCATCATCTTGAACTAGTCGTAACTGTGTTTTTCGTGTTTGTAATAATGATGGGTCTGAAGTAAGCATTTCAGAGGCAGCTAAACCAGCGCCATAAAGGCGGCATACATCTCGATAAGGGCGATCTGTTATTCCTGCCATCGGGGCAAGTAGAAGCTTGCTGGGTAGTTGATAAGGGCCTATCTGTAAGGGCATATTTTATGGGTTCTTTATAGAACGATAAAAATTATAGAAATTCGAACTGAAAATGAGTTGCATTTTTTCCCGGATCTCTTATTTTCAACTTTAATGTAATGGGGGTTTTAGGTGGAATGAGATGATTACTTTTGTAATCTGTTAAATATTCTTCAGGAAAAAATCGCCTAAGTGCAACTAAATTTGATTGTGCATCTCTTAAGCTAAGTTCAAGTACTGGATAAGCTTGATCACTTTTAGCCATGTTTTCAATTTGTGCAGAAATTAATAGGACATCGGGTTCATTGGGGTGAGCGAAAACATTATGATTAAGCATTTGTATTTTTTCTGGTTCATGAACGGGGGCATCTAAAATAAGATTGTGATTTTTATATAAAAACTGAGCAACTAATAATAAAGCTAAGAACGAGGCTATATTAATTGACAACTTACTTATACTTTTAGGAGTGCTTTCTTTGACAGATAATACTTGAGGTGTTGCTTGGAAATTCTCTCTTTTTTTATTTATTTCTAATTCTACTAGCTCTCCATGAGTATCAATGGTGGAGTGATTGGATTTGTTAGAATGTACCTGAGGGGGGGATGGTATTGTACGGTGTGCTTGTATCAACTGGTCGTGTATATCAAAGTTGTCACTGTCACTGTCATCCTGAAGCTCTTGGTAGTTTTTGGGAATAACGGTTGAAAGGTTTTTACTTGCATTAAATACAGCATTACATTCGCCACAACGGAGTAGACCTTTTGCAATAGTAACTTCACGCATATTGACATGATAGATAGCCTTGCATTTTTCACATTGTGTATACATAGGTCGTTAATAGTTATAATTAATATAAAGAAAAGTATTAAATTTTAGTGGCACTGATTCTAATCCAGTCATCCAGTGTTTTTATTTCAAAATCAGTAAATAAAGCAGAATAGGTTTCAATTAAATCAGACTGTTGTTCTTCTAGCAATCCAGATAAAACAAGCTTGCCACCTGAGCGTGTAAGTGAGGCTATTGTGGGAAATAGTTCAATTAAAGGCCCGCATAAAATATTGGCAAGTACCAAGTCATGTTCTTTTTGTGGGCAATCGTCTGGTAAGTAACAGCTGATTTTTTCTGCAGCAATATCATTGCGCAACATATTATCTTTAGTTGCAATGAGTGCCTGCGGATCAATATCTGTTGCATTAATATGTGTAGCGCCTAGTTTGATTGCGGCAACGGCTAAGATACCGCTTCCACAACCATAATCTACAGCAGACAAATCAATACATGGATTTTGATCAAGCCACTCAAGGCACAAGGCTGTTGTTGGGTGAGTACCTGTGCCAAAAGCTAAGCCTGGGTCAAGATGGATGTAAGTATGCCCATCAGGGTTATCAGTCGGAATATCATAATTACTGGGGTAAATCCAAAGTTTTTCACCAAATTGAATAGGGTGGAAGTCTTTCATCCAGACGCGCTCCCAGTCTTGATCTTCTAAGGTTTCAATATGAAAATCTTGAATATCCCAAGAGGATTTATTCTTATTAAGAAGTGTTTCAAGTTGGCTAAGATCACACTCACTTTCAAAAAGTGCCGTGATCACCATGTCGTTCCAAAGAAGTTGTTCACCAGGAAGTGGCTCTAAAACAGGTGTGTCATAAGCATCATTCCATGTAATGGAAAGCGCACCCGATTCTTCCATTGCATCTTCAATGGCTTGATGGTGTTTTTTTGTGGTCTGACAAATTACTTGCAGCCAAGTCTGGGCATCTGCCATTTAACTGTTAAAAACTAAGGCTAAAGCCCTAGTTTCTTTTCCAAGTAGTCGATGCCTGCACCACCTTTGATAAAGGCATGATCTTCCATAATGCGACGCTGTAGAGGAATATTGGTTTTAATGCCCTCTACAACCATCTCCGATAATGCACCGTGCATACGCTCAATAGCACCCGCACGATCTTCCGCATGAACGATTAGTTTGCCAATCATTGAATCATAATGGGGTGGAACGCTGTAACCGCCGTATATATGTGAATCAATACGAACACCCAAACCACCAGGAACATGAAAACGATCGACACGCCCAGGTGAAGGCACAAATGTATCAGGATCTTCTGCATTGATACGACATTCAATTGCGTGACCCGTTGGCTTAATGTCTTCTTGTTTGATTTTTAGTACTTCGCCTGATGCAATTAACAGCTGTTGTTTTACCAAGTCAACACCTGTAATCATTTCAGTTACAGGGTGTTCAACTTGTAAACGCGTATTCATTTCAATGAAGTAAAATTCATCGTTTTCATATAAAAACTCAAATGTACCTGCACCACGATAGCCAATATCAACACAGGCTTGTGCAACTGATTCACCTAGTTTCTTACGCTGAGCTGCCGTAATACCTGGGGCAGGGGCTTCTTCAACCACTTTTTGATTACGGCGTTGCATTGAACAATCGCGCTCGCAAAGGTGAATGGCATTGCCGTGAGTATCTGATAAAACTTGAAACTCTATATGACGAGGTTTTTCTAAGAATTTTTCCATGAAAACAACGTCATTATTAAAAGCCTGACCAGCTTCTGTTTTGGTCAGTATGATTGATTCAATCAGGTCAGAAGCATCATAAACAGTACGCATTCCACGACCACCGCCACCACCTGTAGCCTTGATGATGACAGGGTATCCAATTTCTTCTGCCATTTTTAGTGCAGCATCAGGTTCATCAGGAACAGGGCCATCAGAACCTGGTACACACGGTACACCCGAAGCGTTCATGGCTTTTTTAGCTTCAATTTTGTCACCCATAACGCGAATAGTATCCGCTGTTGGGCCGACAAAAATGAATCCGCTAGATTCTACACGCTCGGCAAAATCAGCATTTTCAGATAAGAAACCATAACCTGGGTGTATAGCATCGGCATCTGTTACTTCAGCCGCGCTGATAATCGCAGGAATATTCAGGTAACTATGTAACGATGAGGGTGGGCCAATACAAACAGATTCATCGGCAAGTCTTACGTGCTTTAAATCACGGTCAGCGGTTGAATGTACGGCTACGGTTTTTATGCCCATTTCACGACAAGCGCGTAAAATACGTAGAGCAATTTCGCCACGGTTGGCGATCAGTAATTTTTTAATCATTGGGTCTCTCCATCAAGCTTTATAAGGTCTGTGTAGATCACTCAATAACAAAGAGTGGTTGACCAAACTCGACAGGTTGCTCGTTATCAACCAAAACTTCTTTAATCACGCCAGATTTTTCTGATTCGATTTGGTTAAGCATTTTCATAGCTTCGATGATACATAAAGTATCGCCAACCTTGATGCTATCGCCAACCTTAACAAAAGGTGAAGAGGTTGGTGATGCAGCCTCGTAGAATGTACCAACCATTGGCGAATCAATTGTCTCACCAATAGGCGCTTCTGCAACAGTGGGTGCTGGTGGAGGAGTATAGCCTGCTTGAGGCGCTGTTGCGGGAGTAGCTACTGCCATAGGTGCAGCGGGAGCTGCAATCATCATAGGGGCAGGGGAGTTGCGTGAGATACGTACCGACTCTTCGCCTTCAACAATCTCTAGCTCGGCAATATCGCTTTTTTCAATAAGCTCAATTAGTTTTTTGATTTTTCTAACGTCCATGATTTTAAACTCTCATTTAGATGGTTTACTCTTCCAATTGGTGCAATGCGGCTTGTAAAGCTAACTCATAACCTTGAGCGCCTAAGCCAACAATTGTGCCGATCGCAATGTCCGAAAAATAGGAATGCTGGCGAAATTTTTCACGTTTGTGAACATTGGAAAGATGTATTTCAATAAAAGGGATGTTAGTCCCAAGTAATGCATCACGAATTGCAATGCTGGTATGTGTAAACGCCGCAGGATTAATGAGGATGAAATCAACATTATCTTGTGAGGCTTGGTGGATTTTATCGACGAGGTCAGACTCTGAATTACTTTGAAACTGTGAGATTTGGTGCGAGTCCGCTTGTGATTGAAGGCGCTCAAAAATACTATCTAAAGTGTCAGAACCATATATTTCAGGTTCACGAGTACCTAACAAGTTAAGATTTGGTCCATTTAGCAGTAGTAATTTAGCCATTTTTATTACCCTAGATCACTTTGTTGTTACTTTTATTGTTTTTCTATGTTTTTAACGAAGATGTAAACAATTCGCGTCAATTTCGAGCGATGTTACTCCATTTTAATGGCTAAAGCTAATCAAAATAAGTGTGTTTTCAGTAAAAAAAGGCGTTTTATTTAACCCACCCCCCCTGTTTTTCGATGATTTGTATGAATTTCAGTGCTTTATTTCGTACAAAACGCCGAGCTGAACGTTAGTGAGACAAAAACTTAGTAATTAGAGTGAGTAAAGCGAGTAAAAGTGGAAGGGCTGGCACAATTGAAGGTTGTAGGTTTTTAAAATGCTGTTTTGTTAATCAGGTTCACCTTAAACAGCAACAACACCTTTGATATGTGGATGTGCTTCGTAGCCTTCTAGCTCAAAGTCTTCGAAGCTAAAGTCGAAGATACTTTTTACATCAGGGTTTATCTTCATTGTAGGTAATGTGAGTGGCTTACGGCTGAGTTGCAATTCAGTTTGCTCTAAATGATTTGAATACAAGTGAGCGTCGCCCAGTGTGTGTACAAAATCACCTGCTTCTAAGCCAGTGACTTGTGCGACCATCATCGTGAGAAGGGCGTAGGATGCTATATTGAAGGGTACGCCCAAGAATATATCGGCACTGCGCTGATAGAGTTGGCAGGAGAGCTTCCCATCAGCAACATAAAATTGAAAAAATGCATGGCAGGGCGGTAGCGCCATGTTTTCTACATCGGCTACATTCCAAGCACTGACAATGATTCTGCGCGAATCAGGTGTATTTTTGATTTGGTCAATAATCTGCGAGATTTGGTCAATGTGCTTGCCATCTGGTGTTGGCCATGAGCGCCACTGTGAACCGTAGACTGGGCCAAGATTACCGTCTTCATCAGCCCATTCATCCCATATTCTCACACCGTTTTCTTTTAAGTAAGCGATATTGGTGTCGCCTTGTAGAAACCAAAGTAATTCATGAATTATTGAACGTAGATGACATTTTTTTGTGGTAACAAGCGGGAAGCCTTTAGATAAATCAAAACGACTTTGATAACCAAAGACAGATTTTGTACCTGTGCCAGTTCTGTCTGTTTTTACTGTGCCATTTTCGTGTACATGGCGCATGAGGTCTAAATATTGTTTCATACCGCGATAGCCTTGTTTCGATACGCCCAAATAAGTAAGCCTAGTCCAATTATTATCATTGGTAATGATAATAATTGTCCTTCGGTAAGCCAGTCTATGCCCAAGTAGTTACTATTGTCGGGTACACGGAAAAACTCAACCGTTGAACGTGCAATGCCGTAACCTAATAAGAATAACCCAGTTATAGCTCCTGTGGGACGTGGTTTCTTTGAAAATATCCAGACCAATAAAAATAATAATATACCTTCACCTAATACTTCATAAAGTTGTGAAGGATGGCGTGGTAAATCATCAACGTGTCCAAATACCATGCCCCATGATACGTCTGTGGGCCTACCCCAAAGTTCACCGTTAATGAAATTACCCATACGTCCAGCACCTAGTCCGATAGGTACTAAAGGTGCAATGAAGTCACCGAGCTTTAAAGGTGTGATTTTCCACTTTCGTGCCAGTAAAAACATGGCGATTGAAACGCCGATTAGCCCACCATGAAAACTCATACCAGGCTCCCATAAACGGAAAAGCTTCAGTGGGTCGGCCATCAATTGTGGGAATTGGTAGAAGAACATTTCACCAATTCTGCCCCCCGCAATAACGCCGATAGCACCGTAAAACATCATATCATCGACTTGCTCTGGCTTTACGGGGCTATTGGGTCTGCGCGCGCGCATTTTCCCTAAAAAGAGGAAAGATAAAAAACCAACCACGTACATCAAGCCATACCAGCGAACGCCTGTGGTTTCAGTAAAATGGATAAGAATGGGGTCTATTTCAGGATATATCAGCATAGGTTTTTAGTATTAGTTATTAATTTAATTGAAAAATAAAGTTTTAAGAGCATTACCCGGATCATCAGCACGCATAAAGGCTTCACCGACTAAAAAAGCATTCACATTATTTTCACGCATCAATGTAATATCTTCTGAATTATGAATACCACTTTCTGTGACAACGATACGTCCTTCGGGTATTTGAGGTAACAAGTCAATAGTGGTGTGTAAAGAGGTGTCAAAATTGCGTAAGTTTCTGTTGTTGATGCCGACTAAATCAGCATCCAAGGGCAGGGAACGTAACAATTCTTCTTCATCATGTACTTCAATTAAAACATCCATACTAAGCGCACGGGCTAAGCTGTAAAGTTGGTTGAGTTTCATATTGTCCAATACGGCAACAATTAACAAAATACAGTCAGCACCCATCATCCGAGATTCATAAACCTGATACGGGTCAATAATGAAGTCTTTACGAATCACGGGTAGCTTGCATGCAGCTCTGGCTTGCTTTAAATCGGTATCGCTACCTTGAAAGAAATCAATATCTGTTAAAACGGAGATACAGCTTGCCCCGCCTTTTTCATAGCTCTTGGCAATTTCATCTGGGTGAAAGTCCTCTCTAATCAAACCTTTACTTGGAGACGCTTTTTTAATTTCTGCGATTATTGCAGGTTCATCGTTTGCAAGTCGTGCTTTCATAGAGTCAACAAAGCCACGTACAGGAGAGGCATCTTTTGCTAGTTCGATGACTTGTTCAATTGATTTTATTTTTACTCTAGCATCAATTTCTTGTTCTTTTCGTTTAATGATCTTTTTGAGAATATCGGGGGTGTTTGTCATATTTAAAGCTACTACTTTTTGTTATTACAGATGTTTTACTGTTGATTTTTTTGCTGGATAAAAGCGCTCTTATGAAAACGAGTTGCTCTTATTAATTAGGTCCAGTAATTTTTGTTTAGCATCTCCTGAGGCAATTACTTCAAGTGCGCGTTCAACCCCCGATTGATGTGAGGAGACTAAACCAGAAACATAAATTGCAGCTCCCGCATTTAATGCGACGATGTCGCGAGCCGCATTATCTTCATTACTTAAAACAGAATTGATCATTTCTAAACTTTCTTCTGAATTTTTGACACGAATATCGCTAATAGGATGTTGCCTCATACCAAAGACTTCAGGTTTGATTGTGTATTCCGTAACATTTCCATTTTTAAGCTCAGCCACAAAAGTAGATGATGAAATGCTTATTTCATCCATTCCGTCTTCTGCGTGAACAACCATCACATGATTTGAACCCAGTTTATTTAAAACATCAGCAAGAGGGCGAACCCAATCTTTACTAAAGACACCTAATACTTGGTTAGGCGTACCAGCAGGGTTGGTTAGAGGGCCAAGTAGATTAAACAGTGTGCGCACGGCCATTTCTTTACGCGGGCCAATGGCGTGCTTCATGGCGCTGTGATGGTTTGGTGCAAACATAAATCCTACACCAATATCATTTACACAATCTTTCACTTGTTCAGCCGTAATCTCTAAATTAACACCCGCAGTTTCTAATAAGTCAGCCGCCCCTGATTTACTTGAGACTGAACGGTTACCATGCTTAGCCACACGTGCACCGGCAGCCGCTACCACAAAGCAACTAGCGGTAGAAACATTAAATGTGCCACTGCCATCACCACCTGTACCAACAATCTCCACAAGATTTGTGGTGTCAAGGTCAACAGGGGTCGCAAGTGAGCGCATAACACTAGCTGCGGCTGTAATTTCTTCAACAGTTTCACCTTTCATGCGCATGGCAACGAGAAAGCCACCTATTTGTGAATCAGTCGCTTGTCCTGTCATGATTTGATGCATGACATCGCTCATTTCATCTTGGGTGAGATTTTGATTTTCTATGACTTTTTGTAATGCTGATTGGATGTTCATTTTATCAAGGGGATTATGATTTTATGGTGAGCAAGATACTAGCACGAGAAAATTACCCAGTCATGAAAATCGCATTTGAATATCATTCAAATTATTTATTTGGGAAGATGAATGTGCAAAATAATTTCGCTGATTTTTTTGCGGGAAGGATTGTTTTTTTAGGCTTAGAAAAATAATGCCGAACAATTTACTGACCAGCAATCATCTCAGGTGTATTCTCCATTGAGTCAGTAACAGGTCTATTCACTTCCATATTAACGGGCACAGGCATCCAAACAGTATTTCCTTGAACATAAACAGGAGGCAAACTATTGGCATAGAATGGAGTGTAGCCACCAATAAATTGAGGATTGTATTGAGGGTGTGGAATATTCATTATGCGTTGTTGCTGGGTGTTAATATTCATCTGAGCACTAATTTGTATCTGTTTGCTGTTCTGCATCAGCCTTTTTAGTTTTAGAACCGTTTTTCGATCTGTCTTGCCAGTGATTGTATAATTGACAAATGCATCAGTTAGTTTTTTCTTCGCAGTTTGTTCTGGGTTGATCGTTTGTAGTCTTTGTCCATTAACTGAAGCACGTACTTTTAAATGAGGGTTTCTGAGTAAATTAACCAACATAATGGCTGTTTTTTTATCCATGGTTCCGTTGGCGGTGTACGTTGCGTTAGGAATTAACTGGTTGGATGCCTGATTGCTAGTATTTGCTATCTTGTGTGTTTCAATTTTAGTTGCAGATGCCGAATTGTTTAGTATTGCCACAGCACAAAGTGCAGTGCTAAATATAACGGTAGTTTTAGAAAAATTTTTCATGATTTTTTTATCCCCAGTATTTCCTTCAGTTAGTGTCGTTGTCCAAGTGACGACTATTTTTATTATTTTTACGATAGTTTAGTATCATCATACTGAATAGTCGGTTAATTCGCCAATTTATCGTTACTTTTCATTATGCACCATCAGGCACCATCCCTAATTGAATACTCAAAAAAGGTCAGTTTAGTGTTAGCATCGCTCGCATTAGCTTAATTAGGAGTGCCCATAATGGAAGATATGACTTTCATCCCTAGCGAAAACCCTGGTGCATTTGAACGCCACTTAATTCGTAAATATAACAATCCATTGTTTGAAGAAAGACAAACAAAAATTAACAGCGATACACTGATGGAAGTACAGAAAAAAGATCATGATATCTTGCAACAATTCATGGTTGATTTTAAAGAAACTATGACAAAAGCTGTAACCTTCAAACCCAATGAGGATAGCGAAGTCATTTTAGAAATTAAAGATAAGCTTGATAAGCTTTACGCAACGGCTGCCAGTGTGGCGGATGACCAAACTCGCGTGAGAGAATCTATCAAAAAGCTTTTAGGTGTGATTATGCAATCGGTGCGGCAGGGTGCTGGTGATGATGCTCATGCCCTGCAAGAGCTGGAGCAAGAAGAGGGCGCACGAGCGGCAAATTTTGAGTTTTTAGAGTCAAAATTGGTGGCTGATATTTTAGACCCAGAATCCCCTATCGATAATGATGATCTAATACCAACATTACTTTCAGTTGAAGATAAAGATGAACTTGCTTTGGCTACGCAACTATTTGACCTTGAGCAAGTAAGCTTTTTATTAGCAGAAGGCGAAGAGTTATTGAATAAATTGGATAAAGAAGGCGAAGATGTAAAATCTGCTGCCGAAAATTTCGTGTTTATTGAGGGTTATAAGCAGTATTTGGAGAAACAAGCATAGTTTTAATCTATAGATCATTGAGAAAAGAAACTAATAGATTGTAATATTTCATCTTGAGGTATGAACTACCTCAAGATGAAAATAAATAAAACTAAAAGATTTTGCCAGCATCTTTGTTGTTTCGTCCATATCTCATGCCAACTAGTCCCATCATAAGAACGAGTAATATAAGAGACCATTCAGACAAGGTTGGAACATTTGTCGGCGATTGTGATCTTGTAACAATTAACGTATCAAGCACGTTTAACCAACCACTATCTGCTGTTCCAGTTGGTAATGCATTAAACCAATCATAACCGATAAAGCTCACTCGACCTAACCCTACAACTAAATCGAAAACAGCTGTGTTTAAACCACCAGCATCAGTGTAAATAGCGTTTGCACCTACCGGTAAGCTGGCTGTTGTTATAGACTCTGTGCGACTTATTCCTGTGACTGCGGTAGGGCCAGTAAGCACACTACCAGTAAGGTTAATACCAGAGGCAGTAGCAAAACCAAATAAGCTATTTAATAAAACCGTGTCACGACCAAAGCCACCATGAACAATTAATTGCCCTCCACCATTAACAAACGCCACAATAGCAGCAATTGCTGGTCCACTTAAGGCGGGGCCTAAAGATGCATTTTGTTGCTCTGGAATGATTAAAGTATCTTGCCCTGCTGTTGCGGCATTAATGGCAGCAGCGGTTATACCCGTAAATGTTGTAACGGTATGCCCTTGAGAAGTAAGTGTTGCAATCTCTATTACTGCCTCACCTGTAATAGCGGTAACATCAACATAAGTACCATTATTAAAAACTACAACGTTTGCAGCGCTCGCAACTCCTGATATGCCCATTGAAACTATTAGAAATACCACACTTGGCATTAATTTTCTTAAAAAACTCATAAAACTTCCTTGTTAATAAAATTATAAAATATATTTTTCTTGTAATCTTTATTTCAGTCAGCACCTTACAGTAGTGTTGTAAGTAAGCAACTAGTACATTTGTACTAGTTAACCACTAGTAAAGATTATATAAGTTTGATAAGAGATTGAATTTATTGCTTTCTTATGGTTATATATTCGTAATAAAAACCTGTATTAAAAAGGAAAAAACACTAGTGTCCGGTTAAAAACCCCAAAAACACAAAGAAGCCCGAGTCTATAAGGATAAGGTAGAATATGCAGTTAAATAGACAGCATTTTCACCCACCAAAGAGACTCAGGCTATGAAGCATACTAACACTGTTTTACACGGACTATTACAGCATATATCCAGACCACTTTTTGATAAGGCAGTAGAACGTCACAAAGGTGACTATAGGGTAAAGAAACTCTTCTGCTGGACACAATTTGTCTCTTTACTTTATGCCCAGCTATCCAACCGACAATCTCTACGTGACTTAACGTTAGCGTTTAATAGCCAGTCTAATTTTCACTACCATTTAGGGGTTAATGAGATCAAACGATCAACCCTTAGCGAGGCCAATGAATCCCGCCCTGTAGCGATCTACGAAGAGCTTTTCTACTCCGTACTAGAGAAGGTTAGAGGCACGGTTGCCAATGAAGCTAAGGACGTTATTCGCCTGATTGATTCAACCACCATTAGCCTCAATCAGCATGACTTTGAATGGGCAAAATTTCGTACCCATCAAAATGGTATGAAACTTCATTTTGTCTATGATCCAACAACCAAGGTTCCCACTTATTTTAGTATGACACCCGCTAAAGTGAATGATTGTGAAGCAGCAAAAAGCATTCCGTTAATCAAAGGAGCAACCTATGTTTTTGACCGAGCCTACAACCATTACGAGTGGTACTACAAAAATTTACATTTAGAAGGAAATACCTTTGTTGGACGGATGAAAAAGAATACGGTTTATGAGGTGATAAAAAGCCGAAAAGTGAGTGGCAATATTGTCTCTGATCAAGAGATTCGTTTAAGCAGTAAAAAGGGACAAAATTGCCCCATAACCTTGCGACGAATACACTTCATACGAAAAGAAGATGGGAAAGAAATAGTATTAATTACCAATGACTTAAAACGAAAGGCAGAAGAATTAATGGCGCTTTATAAACAACGCTGGGAGATAGAGTTATTCTTCAAATGGGTTAAGCAAAACTTACGTATAAAACGCTTTTTAGGCACTTCGGAAAATGCAGTAAAAACTCAGATATTAATTGCCATGATAGCTTACTTATTATTGCGCCTTACGAAGAATAGTTTGCCTCTTAATAAGCTCTCTTTACAGGAGATTGCACGATTGATCGCTGCCAATATCCTTCACAAAAAGAGTCTTAGTGAGTTGCTTTTGAAGGTCTTTGATAAGACTAAACCTGATAAATCAACAAGATACGACGGGCAGTATGCTTTTGGTTTTTAACCGGACACTAGTGTCTCTAATTAATGAAAAAACAAGACCTTATAAAGGGATTGTAATTGGAGCACAAATTGAATCAATACCTAAGGAGTTTATTTTCTTAGCCTTATTAGTTTTAAATGCCTTGAATATCATATTTGTATTAATCTGCTTCTGGTATGTTAGAAATAAAACTGTTACAAAGTTAGGCTGAATTAATAAACATATAACAAGCCAATTAATTTGAACGCCTAAGTCTGCCTTCTTTTTCAAAAAGCATCTTGTGTTATAGTTTGTCGCTCTGGAAAGTTTGTGCTGGATTTTCGGCGATCAAATTATTGGGGCGTTATGTGTCTGCGACGCTATAAGGCTGTAAGAGATTTCCTTTCATTTCTAGCTTTTA
>JALSJU010000043.1 GCA_026989145.1 Thiotrichaceae bacterium | reverse complement strand
ATTTTCAGGCGCTGACTTATCCTTAATTGATGGTTTACGTGTTGACTATGATGATGGTTGGGGCTTGATACGCTCATCCAATACACTGGCTTGTTTAACGTTTCGTTTTGAAGCCGTGACTATTGAAAGACTTGGCGAGATTCAAGAGCAGTTTCGCTTCATCTTTGAGCAACTCAATCAAGAACGCATAGAAAACAAAAAAGATATTCTCACCTTACCATTCTGAGTCATACCTTTCTAAATCACACTCTTCTCGCTATACTCAATAAATCCAACTCATAAATAAGAACTATGTCAGCCACTGAAGCCGCACAATACGCCCATATCTTAACTGAAGCTCTGCCCTATATTCAGCGCTATTCTGGTAAAACCATCGTAATCAAATACGGCGGTAACGCAATGACGGATGAAACCCTGAAAAAGAGCTTTGCGCGTGACGTCGTGCTATTAAAGCAAGTCGGGATTAACCCTGTAATTGTACATGGTGGCGGCCCACAAATTGGCTCTGTATTAGAAAAAATTGGCAAAGAAAGTCGCTTTATAGAAGGCATGCGCGTAACCGACTCTGAAACCATGGACATTGTGCAAATGGTACTCGGTGGCTTAGTCAATAAACAAATTGTTAGTGATATCAATCAAGCCGGTGGGCGAGCGATTGGTTTAACCGGCAAAGATGGCGACCTTATTATTGCTGAAAAATTACACTTAAAAAGTAAAGAAGTGGATTCACTGCCTTCTGAAATTATCGACTTAGGGCATGTCGGTACCGTAAAAAAAATTAATGCTGGTATCGTAAAGCTATTAGATAATGAGAAATATATTCCTGTTATTGCACCCGTTGGCGTAGGTGAAGATGGCACCAGTTATAATATCAATGCTGACTTAGTTGCTGGTGAAATTGCCGCTGTTCTAGGAGCAGAAAGACTTTTGCTACTAACCAATACATCCGGCGTGTTAGACAAACAAGGTAAACTACTTACTGGCTTGAATCATCAAAAAATCAAAGCACTCACCGATGATGGTACTATACAAGGTGGCATGTTACCTAAACTACAATGCGCTTTAGATGCCGTTGATGCAGGAACTGAATCATCCTGTATTATTGATGGTCGTGTACCGCATGCCGTTTTGTTAGAATTATTAACTGATGAAGGTGTTGGCACCTTAGTTCGAAAATAAACTGAGACTCATTACATGAATCACGTACTACTTTGCACATCTGCACTTGCGGCTACTTTAATCCTAAATGCTTGCTCAGTGAAAAAACAAAAACCCAAAAAACAAATTGAAACAATTTACAAAGTTCTTGCTGTAGCAAAAAGCGCAGTCGACAAAAATGGCAACCCCTGCGCTGATGCGGTAGGGGTAATAAAAATTTTTAACAAACAAGTTACTGGTAGAGCAACAGATAGTATCGGCAGACGCTTTTCAATTATTGGCGAAACATCAAATGGGACAATAACGGGGGGCTTTGCACTAACGAAACAAATAGCAGTAAAGTTTAACGGTCAAATCAACAAGGTAGGATATGCCAGCGGCACATGGAAAGATATGTTTCAGTGCAATGGTACATGGACAGCTAAAAAAGTCATTAGTCGTGAATTTCATCAAAGTACCAAGAAAATTAAGACTTAGTTTGGCCGACGTTTCTACAACATTGGTGGCCTTTCAGAGACAAGCTTAGCCTCTGGGATTGAAGCGATAATTGCACTCGGTATTTCAGCTAACATTCCCTTAATCGGCCTAACCGAAACCCATAACAAACTAATTTTCATATTCAAATCAGCAAACACTACTACATCAGAATACTGTGCTAAGACTTGGGTTAAATTGTTAATAGTTTTTTTGCGATGAGCAGGTGATGCTTTTTTAAGCCCCGTAATAATCATCATAAAGTCACCTAAATAGCGCCCCGATTCATCTTTTGTCGGAACACGCGACCATAAAGGAGTATTCGCAGAATATTCTAAACTAGGCTTTAAGTCTGTTGATTTTTTATTTGAATCTAATAACGAATCTATACTCATACTCAACAAGTATAGAAGAGCAATAGCCAAATTTCCAAAGCAATTTAACTCGCAATGGATCTTGGCGGAAACATCGTCGCTATACGACTCGCTGTAGAGTCTTGACGTTGAGAAATCTTGCGCACTTCAGGATCCTTTATAAACTCAGATAACGTAATATCGTTTAAGAAATCATATAAACGCTCGCTTAAATCATTCCATAAATGATGCGTTAAACAACGCTCACCCTTGTTACAATCTAAGTTACCTTTGCAGCGGGTATTATCAATGGTCTCATCAACCGCTGAGATAATATCTGCAACGCTTATTTGATTCGAGGGCTTACCCAAACGATACCCTCCACCCGGACCACGCACACCTTCAACCAAGCCTGACTGACGTAAACGGGCAAATAGCTGCTCCAAGTAAGAAAGTGAAATTCCCTGACAGCTTGATATATCCGCCAAGGTGACAGGGCCATCACGGTCATGAATGGCTAGATCCATCATCGCGGTTACCGCATAACGTCCTTTTGTTGATAATTTCATCTTCGACCTCCACCCAACTTTGCATCAGGATATAATTTCATACTAATTTAGTAGGTTATTATAAACAACCTACTAAATTAGTCAAGTAATACCCAAATACACACTTGGAAAAGCGAAATATAATGCAAGTATTTGGTTTTACAGTATATTCAAAAAATCTTAGCTTCACCCCTAGGAGCCTGTCCGAGAACTAGAAACCTACTGCAAATTCCACAATCATCATAATTTTAGCTTATCGAAATCGTTAAATAGCCGTGCTATTCGCCTCTTCCAATAATCACAACTTATGATAATTCTATAATTTTCGCTACGGTCTTAGTTCTCGGACAGGCTCCTAGGTTAAGCGGGCATTTTTGGATATGCCGCGGAATCAAAGACTTGTGTTATATCCGTATTTCTAAGTGTGGATCTGGGTAAATATAGGTCAGTCATTACTCTCCCACTAAGTCCCGATATGCATGCCAGCTCGCATGCCCAATGATAGGTAAAGTAACAGCTAATCCAATAAATGCTAATAAGAAACCTAAATTAATCAAGGTTACGATGAGTACTGCCCAAATCAACATAGGTATTGGGTTTTTTAGCACCACTCTCAGGCTGGTAGTTATTGCCGTAACCACATCCACTTTTCGGTGCAGCAACATGGGAATCGAAACCACACTAATAGAAAAAGCAATTTGTGCGATAAAGAAGCCAAAAACAGTAAAGAACATTAAAAATTCAGCGCTTCGACCATCTGTGAAAAGCACGCTCCAACCTTGCGTAATCAACTCTACATCATTAAAAAACACGCCAGCAATTAAGGCAGCAACACGTAACCACAGCATTAAAATAA
>JALSJU010000042.1 GCA_026989145.1 Thiotrichaceae bacterium | reverse complement strand
ACATTGCCAGCACCCGCTATAGCAAACCAGAAACACCGCCAATGCCAAATATTTTAAACCTTAACGGCAAACAAGAAGCGAGTAATTATAATAAAAGTGACCATGGTTTAGCCTTTACCACCATCGGTACAGTAGGCATTGATGATGATAAAGCCTTCGGAACTTACTTTTATCTAGATGGCAAGGTAGCAGAAGCATTAATCTATGACCGCGCCTTAAGTGACAATGAAATTGATCAGGTTGAACAATACTTATCCAAAAAATGGCATATCAAACTAAAGCAAAACATTATTTTTCCATTACCTAACGGTGAGAAAAAAGTGGGGGGCTATAGCCAACTTCACCCCATCGCTTCATCAGGACTAACAGTAAAGGTAGAAAGTATTACACCATCAAACTGTAAAGTGGTTAAAGAGGGTGAGTATGCACACTTTGCAAAAACCGGTGTTTGCACTTTAAAAGCAAGCCAAAAAGGCAATAAAATCTACCCTAAAGCAAAACCCATAACCCAAACTTTCGAAGTAATCAATAATGCACCTGCTGCAAACAGCATCATAAATTGAGCTTGTTAATTATTTTATTTTCTTTATCATGCCCCAAACAAACCCACGAGGAACACACCATGTTGAGGAACACACCATGTTAAAAGTTAAATCAAAACTATCCGTTGCCATAGGTATTATACTAATCTCACAAGCCGCCGTAGCTGCTGACCCAGACAAAAAAGGTATGACGCTTTGGTTGGACGCTAGTGATAGTGCTACGCTTTATAGTGATAAAGTTTGTACGACTCAAACAACTATTGGCAGTGGTGTTCGTTGCTGGAAAGATAAATCTGGAAAAAATAATCATGTAAAGCTCGCCAAAAATGCTACAGCTGCTAGCCTTAAACTTAAAGCACAAAACAATTTTACTACTGTACATTTTTCTGGCTCCGCCACCTCTAATACAGCATTAATTACCGATAAGGCAACCCAAATTACCGCTAACAGCAGTTATACAAAAGTTGTTATTTTTAGTATAGATAACCAAGACGGCGGCACAGGCACAAAAGGCAGACATAATTTAATTTCTTCAGCCTCTAGTCAAACATCATTTTGGGCCAATAATGGCGTACTCAGTAGCAAGCATAATGGAACTGCTGGTGATTATCTCAGCGACACTAAAAAGCTTAAAGAAAAAGAATATCATATTGGCATCACACGCTTTAGTAAACCTGATGATAAGAAGCATCCTAATATGGCCATTCACAATATTCTAAACCTCAATGGTATGCGGATTGACTCTAATGATGATGATGATGGAGGAAAAAATGGAAAAGCTCATCATAAGTCTTCAAGAACAAGTATTGGCGGAGCTGGAACAGACGAAAAGGGTAATTTGTATTTTCCTTTGAATGGAAATATAGCTGAAGCAATAGTCTATGACCGCGCCCTCAGCAATGCTGAAATCACCGCCACAGAAAAGTATCTAGCAAAAAAATGGAATATAAGCCTAGGTCAAAGCATCGCCTTTGATAAACCGAAAAATCAGGTTGTAAAAAACCCAGCTATACAGCTTCATGCTATTTCCTCCTCTGGCATAAAAGTTAGCTTTACCTCAAAAACAAAAGGTATCTGTAATATCAGTAAAAAATCACCCGAATTCGTCACATTGGATGCTATTGGAACATGTAAGATTGAAGCAAATGCTGCTAAAAGTAACGATGCCTTATACCCAAAAGCATCTCCAGTAATCCAATCTTTTGAGATTAAATCAGTAAAAGACACAACTACTGAAGCTCCTAATCAAAATCCACCTAAAGAAAATAACGGTGGTGGTGGCTCCCCTCTTCCTCTTGGACTCACACTATTAGGGCTGATTTCACTACTACGTAGAAAAATACGCTAAACAACGCAGATAAGTATTCTTATCTTAATTAACCGTGATTACAAGTAGCTCTGTAGTCACGGTTTTTTTGTATTTTTTATAAGCTTTTAAGTCATTTACAATGCAAACACTAAATATTGCGTCGATCTTCGAGGAAAATATTGGCAAGCTAAAAATAATTGGACTTGATCAGGGTTTCCCTAAGGTAAACGTCAATAATAAGTTCAATACTACCGCTCATCCCCGCCCCGCTACTTGCTTATAAAATGAACAACTAACATGTGTGATTAATCTTATAATTTACGAAATTTTGTTATACGACTTTTGGTAACACAATTCTGGCCAAACACATGCGCAGACTCTTCACATTATTGATACCCTTAATTTTTTTATTCGGTCTGCCCGTTTCGGCTGCTCCCGTAAAAATTTTACCTTTAGGTGACTCTATCACCGATGGCGCAGGGTATAACAACCCACATTCGTCTTACCGCGATGAGTTATATGATTTATTGACCAATGCTGGGTATAGCTTTGAATATGTCGGCACACACTCCTCTTCATACGGCCAAATAACCCTAAAACATGATGGCAAGCCAAGTATACGTGCGGATCAAATCCTTAATGGGGGATTAGGTGAGGCCCCCTTAACGACAAAGTTAAATCAATACTCAATTGATATTGTATTATTACACGCTGGAACTAATGACATAATCCAAGGCAACGCAAGCTCCATCAATGATAATAGCCATGCCATAACCAAATCAGAAATTGAAGATATTATTACGACTTTGCAAGCTAAAAACCCTCAAGTTACTATTCTTGTCGCTAAAGTCATCCCAATCTACCAAAACCCAGACTGGTCTTTAGGGCTGAATACGTTATTAACCGATTCATGGGCAAATGCAGTCAGCTCAAATACCTCTAAGGTAATAATTGTTGACCAACATTCGAACATGTCAGCCAATGATTATGCTGATGGTAACTCTGGAGAAATTGGTGTTCACCCAAACCAAAGTGGTGAAACTAAAATGGCAAATAAATGGTTTGATTCTTTAAAAGAACTCGACGTTTTAGCCGATCAATTCCGATCCGACCCAGAATTTACCCTTACTGCCCCAAGCACTGCTTACGTAAATAACAGCTTTACACTTGTCACAACTAGCAAGTCAAATGAGGTAATCAATTTCACCTCAACCTCCCCTGCTATATGTAGCACAAACCAACAAACAATAACCACCATCTCAACAGGTCTGTGTACAGTCCTTGTTGAGCAAGCAGCTAACAATGACTACTTAGCCGTGAGTCAATCAGTAGCTATCACTATTCTTGATAAAAAAGAGCAAACAGTCTCTTTAGCCGCTGCTAAACAAAATATAACGATTACTAAAACAATTGATTTAAAAGCAACCTCAACGTCAGGCTTAACGGTATTTACTTACTTATCATCAACACCTAGTTTATGTAATGTGACCGACAATACAGTGACCGCTTTAGCTGCAGGAAAATGTAAGCTAACAGCAACCCAAGCAGGTAATAACGAATACAAAGCTGCCACTAGCCCCGTAAAAATAATTAGCATCGAAAAAAAGCTGCAAACCGTTACCTTGGTTGCACCTAGCGAAGTAAAAACAGGAAAGGATTTTGTGGTATCCGCCAAGGCAAGTTCATCTCTTTCTGCAAAAATTAGCTCTACTACCCCTACTATCTGTACAATTACTA
>JALSJU010000041.1 GCA_026989145.1 Thiotrichaceae bacterium | reverse complement strand
GATTCAATTCTTGCGTAATTTGACATAGAGTATCCTTTACTAAGCGCCCAGTAACCTGGCTGCTTGTATTCGGTTTTCAACGCCTAGCTCTCTAAAGATAGTATGCAGGTGTACTTTAACCGTTCCATCGCAAATACCCATTTCACGGGATATTTCTTTATTAGATTTTGCTAAACACACATACCTTAAGACTTCTTGTTGCTTAGGGGTGAGTCGTGAGTAGGCTTTATCAATATCGCTGTTAAAGCCTTGTTCAAAGGTTTCGCCTTGAATACCGCGTAGAAAAGCTTCACGAATATCATTGGCGTTGCTTTCAAGGCTAACGGTAATATCTGCATTGAGTTGGCTTAAGTTAGGTAACCGAAACGACTGAGGGGCGATGACAAAGGTTTTTGTGTGATTTTGATTATCGCTATCGACCAGCTCATTATTTTCAGCGGGTTCTTTTTTCGACGCGCTGGTTTGTGTATCAATCATCGACAGCTCTGAGATTTTAGTAATATCTGCACTATCACTTAAAATAAGAATCACCACATCATAAGCCTGATTATTTAAGGCTTGTTCATCATTATTTGTATTAATATAGCTCGCTACTGGCGCGGTTTCTATAATAACGCTAGGGTTAATGCCTTTTACAATTTGGCTAAAGGCAGTCACCATGATCTCACTATTACAAATAAATAAAACGTTTTTTAAACACTGACCAATAAGGCATGAATCGCCTGTAAGCTTGGCTAGCTTATTAGATTGGGTGATTAAGGATGATAGGGTCTGTTCGGTATTGAATAAAGAAGACACTAGCTTGCTTTGGGTGTTTGACATTTTAGTCTCCTTTTTTGAATTTGTTTGGGGATTAAAAAAGCCAACCTTTTGGGTTGGCTTTTTTTTGCACTAGTTTATTGTGCTCTTCCTGCTTGTGCTATTACATTCGCTGTTGCTTTTAGTGCATCGTTAAATGCTTTCTTTGCATTAGCTTCGACCTTTATACCCTGCATTTGAACATCAAATGCATTCTGGGCTTCTTTCATTTGCCTAGTCTGATCCATTGACTCAGCTTGATTTGCCTTCATATCTCTCATTACTTTTTCAAAGTCAAATGGAGGAATTTCTTTATCAGCCATATGTAGCTCCTAATTAAATAGTTTATATTAACTAACACTATGTTAGTGTTAGTTAATATAAACTAAAGAAAAGCAAAAGATATATAACTCATGGTAAGGTTTGTATATTAATTAACCTGCGTATGCGAATTATTTATCTGATCCAGCTTAGCGGACCTCCTGGAGAAATAGCCCCATTATAACCATCCGCGCTAGGAGGAAGAATAGAATTCGTGTTCAATTCATGTTTCTTATTAGTGGCCAAATTATAAAACATAAGTTTATCATCGACATCTCCACGACTACCATATCTAAAATATGCAATATATTTTTCAAAAGGTGACCATGTTGGAAAAGATAAGTCAGAATTCCCTACAATTAATTCACGTAAATTATCCCCATTTATATCCATTATCCATATTTGCTGAGCCATTGAAAATACCACTTGTCCTCCTGTAGGGCTAATATCGGAAGAACCAACAGCTAAGTTAATTTCATTTTTATCTATTCGGATTAGATCAGTGAAATCTTTGTTTGTTAAATAGAGTCCAAACTTTTCTCCACCTTCTGAAGTCATTAATAAACGACCGTCTGGATGCCAAGTTGGGCTTGAGTAGTTTACAAATCTTTTAATTTCTTCACCACTATTCACATCATAAATCAATACAATGTAATAATATTTATTATTTTTACTGTAATATATGAATGTAGCTATCTTGCTGCCATCAGGTGAAAGCTTCCCTGTAGCATGCCTCGGAGTTGCATAGTCAACACCAACACTTATGGTATTAGAGCATGGGGTAAGAGGAAGTGTCGCTAACTGATTTCTTTTGAATATTTTAAACCTATTTACGCCATAAGTACCACAGGGTTCCAAAAAAACAATTTTACCACTAGGATGAGCAAAGCCTTTGTACCCGCTCTTAACACCTGAAGTAATGGTTCTTTTTTCTATGATCTGACCTTTCTTTAATTGTAATCGGAATATCCCTGCAGGATTAATTACAGCAGGTCCGCTACCTGCCTCACTTGATGTTCGTTCGAAAACAATCAGTCCATTAATATCGTTTGGTAGTCCTGAAGAACTAGTACTAGTGCCACTATTATTACTTGAACCACTACCACAGCCCATTAAAAACAAAAAAACGAAAATTTGAAAAGAAAGTATTTGTTTCATTGGGAAAGTCCTTGCTTCAAAAAAAATAATCGATAACATTTAAAGAAACTAATCTAATTAAAAATTATCTTCATTTTCCCTTTTTTGTTGCTCTTCTTGCTCTTCTTTTTTTAGCTCTTGTGCAGAAAATGTTGGTTTTGTCATCGCTTCTTTTGTCATACCTGCTGATTCACTAAGCATAGAAATAGCCTGCATACTAATAACTCCAGCTATACCTTGCTGGAGTTGTGCGAACTCCTCATTTGATGGAGAAGTGCTTTGAGCAGTGGTCGTTTCTTTAATTCGCGCCTGATTATCTACATTAAATTGATTAACACCAGCAGCAACCGCAGTAATATCACCCATAATAAACTCCTTTAATCTTTAGAAAAGAATAACTAACACAAATAAGCATACACCTAAGCTAATAAAAAAACACTATAACTGATGGTTAGATTTGATTAATTTTTGACTATTTGAGTGTTTTAACGCCCTAATACGGCATCTGTTGCTTGATCACTGGCATCGTTTAACATATCTATTCCCATCATTTTTTGTGGATAAAAAGGACAGCCATCAAATGATAAAAAGGACAGCCATCTAATTATTATTGGATAAAAAGGACAGCCATCTAATTATTATCAACCAAAAACACCATTTTACAAATTTTTTCTCTAAGTATTTTTGCACAAAAAAAGGTAAGACTGGGATATGCGCTTTATAGCGTTCAAAAGGCGGGATTGTCTTACCATTCTAATAACAACAGGCGTGATTAAGCCTCACATCATATTGCTTTTCTAAAAAATGATGTTGTTTTTGTTATGAGGGTATCGGGCTAAACGCTTGCCCCATACCTTTAATCCAGCTTCTTGAGGTTTTCTCGGCGAGTTGCCTGAGTTTGTCGATATTGCCAGCCGCCGTAGGGAATTGTCGTTCAAAATAATGGATATGTTGAATCCAACTTTTTTCATCAATGCCTAATCGGTGGAGTATAGGTGGTGTGTTGGCGGGTATTGAACCGCGTTTATTTTGCAGTATTGCCCTACCTGACCAATCAACCAAAGCGATGTAGTCATTTAGTTCAAAGGGTATGGCTGTTTCTTTGTTATGGGTGCAATCAACAAAGGGCAGTAAGTCGCAGGATTGTTTTTGCATCACCTTTTGAATACGCTCTTGAATAGAGGTGAAATCCGACTGCTCGGGAGTTTTTGCCATGTCTGCACGTATTGGATTTAGATCAACATACGCCATACAAGCGATTACCGCTTGCTCATCGAGTAATGCTTGGCTTTTAAAGTCCCCTATAGGGGATCAGTAAATCCCACGCCTTTAGGCGGTCAGGGACTAGAATTGGCACTATACTCAGAGTATGGAGCATTATAAAAGAGGAAGCCATACAGTTTGGGATTGTAAAT
>JALSJU010000040.1 GCA_026989145.1 Thiotrichaceae bacterium | reverse complement strand
GGGCAAGGTGATGAACAAGCTTAGACAACTGTTTGATCGCGCAGAAATGACAGAGGTTGAATTAAATATTATGCGTGGAATTTTAGCTGGCATAAATCAAAATAATAGTAAATAGAGTAGATAATCTGAGAGCTAGAATAAGGAATAATCCGCACAAAGAACACGATAACTAGTTTGGCAGAGGCAGGGTATTTAATTGAGAATGCGGATGTTGAACTTTATGACAGCGAATAGTTGCTAATAGTGGTAACACGTCTTATATAGAAAACTGACTTTGCATCGCGAGGAGTTTAACTGGCAGTAGATAAAAATTTAAAAAAATAGTCTTGTCTGGTGATGATGGGCGTAAAAGGTAACAAGGAAAAGATAGAAGGCATCAGGTGTAGAAGCAAAATTTAATATACTTATCCACTGAAATTATTAAAACAATAAGGCTAAACAGTGGAAACTAAACAAACAAAAACATTACACATCTCATCGTTAATACTCAGCTCTTTTTTATTAACAACATTAACTGCTTGTGGCGGATCAGGGTCTGAAACCAAAACTCCTAATGCTGGTAATGGTACACCGCCAACATCAACACCTACCGCAAAACAAATCCAGAAAATAGCGATTGAGAAGATTGCACAGTATGCTCAGGATGGAAAAAAAGTTCCCGCGGTTAATGATTATAAAAAGGCAGGTGTTACAGGAGTTACCGTTGCTAATCTATCGATGGTCAATTCAGCGATTCGAAAAACGGCCAGTAAACTAAAAGTTAATACACAGCAAAAAATACAAAGTGTGGTCAATAAGGCGCTTACTCCAGCCGTAGTGGAAAGCATCGTGCTGATAAATGAAGTACAAGCTAGTAATATTTATACTAATTTAGATAATGATTTTTATGCACATTCTGATTGGGTAGAGCTGTATAACCCTAGTGATAAGGCGGTTGATGTTAGTGGTTATAGCTTAAGCGATGATAAATCAGGTGTTAAAAAATGGCTAATCCCAACGGGAACAGTGATCAAAGCAAAGAATTATTTGGTTATTTGGGCAGATAAGAAAAACACCAAAGGAAAATCACTGCATGCTGATTTTTCATTATCTTCAAAAGGTGAGACCTTAACCCTTAAAGGTAAAGCAGGTGAGTTGTTAGATACCTTTAAGTTTGGAAAACAAGAGGCTGATGTATCCACTGCTAAGTTAAATAATAAAATTGTTTTTATGGAGCCAACACCGGGTAAGAAAAATACAGCCTCGGTTGCCACTAATGAACGAAGTAAAGTGCCTAATTTTTCAACACAGAGTGGTTTTAATGATACGGTACTTTCTTTAACCTTGAGTTCAGTTGCTGCGTCGAATACAAGTATTTACTATACTTTAGATGGCTCATTGCCAACGAAGAAGTCGAACCTTTACACACAAGCAATCAAATTGGAGAAAACCTCTGTGGTACGCGCAATTAGCGCAGAACAAGGAAAGTTTTCTAGTAAGCCAGTCAGTCATACTTATTTTATCGGGCATACCACAACATTACCTATTATTTCTCTCGTTACTGATGATAAAAATTTATACGACAATAAAATTGGTATTTATGTTGATGGTACAAATGGCATTCCTTTAACGCAATGTGATGCGACTGAAACGACAGCGGTTAATTATGCAAATGAGTGGTCTCGACCTGTGGATATCGAGTATTTAAATCCAACAACAGGGTTGAGTGAATTTAGTGTAAGTGCTGACTTAGGAATTTCAGGTCAATGCTCTAGAAAAGATGATAAAAAGTCTTTTGAAATTGAGATGGACAGTAAATACGGTTCTAAATTTTTAAATTACAAGTTATATCAAAGCAAAGATTTAACATCAATTAAAGATTTTAAATTACGCACCGGTAATAAAGGCTTTGAAATAGCGGATATTTTATCAGCAAGTATCGTTAGTGCAGGTAAATTAAATATTGACTATCAAGCGTACCAAACAGCAGAGATGTTTATGAATGGTGTGTACTGGGGCGTTTATAATATTCGTGAGAAGAAGGGGGGTGACTACCTCAAGTCAAATTATCCTGCAATCAGCAAGAAAAAAGTTGATATTATTAAAAATGCTGACACGGTAAAACGTGGTGATCGAAAAGACTATGATGCCTTGCGTACCTACTTACGCAATTTAGATTTAAAGCTGACGAATCCAACAGATTACCAGTATGTTATTGATAGAATCGATGAAAGTAGTTTTATCGACTACACCGCATTTATGATTTATAACGGTAATTTTGATTGGGTTTATAGTAATCAACGCACATGGAAAGAAAAAAAGGCAGGTGCAAAATGGCGATGGATTTTAGATGATATTGACTTTGGTTTCAGAGCATTTAAAGATGATGGTATTACATCTAACCTTGAAACTAACAACTTTACAGCATTAATGACTGATCCATCAGGCACCTTGTTGACGCAGCTGTTTCAATCATTAATGACGAATACTACGTTTAAAACAAAGTTTAAAACACGTTTTAATCAGTTATTAGCTGCAAATGGTGTATTGAGCCCTGAAGCAATCAACCCACTGGTGGATAAAATAGATATTGAGCGAAAAAATGCTATTTTTAAAGGGCTATTTGCTACCCCTCAGGCCGTATATAATAAACATATTCAAGATGTAAAACGTTTCGTAGTAGCGCGAAGCGCGATTGTTAAAGCGCAGTTATTGACGTTTATCCCTTAGTTTTTTATAAATGCAATGACGAACCGGCCGCTTTTATAGCGGCCTTTTTTTTACATTTAAATCAGACTGACTTCCAGACCACTGCAACATCATCAATCTGAATATCGGTTTTTCTTAATTTTATTGCAAAGTCTTCGATTTCAACGGCATCAATATTAAACTCATCCACAAGGTCATCAACCTTATCTTCCAGTTCTTCTTCAAGCTCTTCAATATCATTTTTAATTTTCTCGACACGCTCTTCTTGACGATTTACATCGCCTCGCTCTTTTAGTACACGTGAGCCAGCACGGCCGATGGAGGCACGTGACTTACCAAATAGTGCGCCTAAAACGGTGATACCTACGTTGATAAATGAATTACTGGTATCAGCCTCTTCTTTTTCTAGCTTTTCTTCTGCTCGGATTAAACGATCAGTGAGGACTTTTTCTTTTTTCGCGTAACGCTCTTTTAGAGTATCAATTGCCTGTTCTTTTTTGTCATCTAAAAGATCATTAAGGCGTACTTTAAAGTCACTGAGTGATTCATACGGCTGTGATTCTAGTTTAGGCGACTTGCAGCGGTATAATTCCATTTTGTGTTCATGGTAAAGCCAGTCTTTAAGACTGCTGGTGGTTTTTCGTAAATTTTTATCCTTGGCAATAAACTCAGGGATTTCAGCAAACTGTGCATCATTGGGCGCGTTTTGTGGCAATGAGTCAAAACAGGTTTTAGAATCTTCATTATGTTCGCTGTTATCCCAGTCAATTGAGCGATCAGTTGGGCTTAGCTCAAGCTCCAAACAGAGGTTTTCTTCTTCATCGATTGCACGTGTTTGGTTAAAGTAGTTTAACGAGCATTGCGCCATTACTGTGGGTGTAAAGCGCGCACTATCTGATAACGTGACTGCAAAGCGTTGGGTAATAGAATCATCTAAATTAACATATGAATTAAACCCATCATCTGCAATGCTGGCTTGTTTTTTAGGAGTATCTTCACTTTGGTTTGATAGCAAGGCTTTTTGACCTTGCATCAAACTCGCTATCTCATCACGTTTCAAAGGACCTTTTAAATAGCTCATCACCCAGCGTGTGCTAAATAAGCGAATATCATCCAAGTGCGCACTTTTTAAGAAGAAGGTGCGTTTCTTTAAGTTAGCCAATAAGGTTTTAATTTCATCTTTATTATAACTCGCATCAATTTTCCCTCCTAAGCCATCAATCACTCGCGCAATATCTTGCGTGGTTTGTAAGCGACCAATAAACCAAGTGCCCATATTTGAAAGGCCTTTGTAATCGAGGTCAACTGGGTTTTGAGTACTTAAAACAACCCCTATGCCATAAGCACGGGCTTGTTTTAAAAGTAATAGCATGGGTTGTTTGCTGGGCGGTTTTTTAGTCGGTGGAAAAAAGCCAAAAATCTCATCCATATAAAGTAATGTCTTTAATGCGGATGTACCACTTTGACGGCGCATCCAAGCAATAAACTTATTGAGTAGCAACGTAACAAAAAACATTCTTTCATTATCACTTAGGTGTGAAATGGAGAAAATGGCAACTTTAGCTTGTCCGTTTTCATCATAAAGCATGCTTTGAATATCTATCGTCTCACCTTCAAGCCAAGCTTTAAAAGTAGGGGAGGCAATAATCGAATTAAATTTAGTAGCAAACTTGAAACGCTCTGCTTGGGAGTAAAAATCATCCAGAGGTAATACACCAATTTTCTTAAAAGGAGGGCTAATGATGCGTCCTATTAAGTCTTCTAAGCTTAGGTCATCACCTTCTAGCCATGATGTCGTAATGAGTTGTGCGAGTAAAATCGTTTCTTTGGATTCAACTGGGTTAGCTTCGATGCCAATAAGTGAAAGTAGGCTACTGACAGTGGAGTTGATATAGGATGAAAAGCTATCGCTATCTTCCATGATCTGGGGTGGTGGTACATCTAGAGAGCTTAAAACGTTAACACTGACACCTGCACTGCTACCGGGAGTGTAAATAGTTTTTTTTACGCGACTAAAGCGTTCAACACGGTCGGTATCTTGATGAGAGCTTTCTACACCATTTTGCCACATACTGGCGATTTTCTCGGCATAGCTTGCGACATCTTGGTCTTTACTTTGCGCCTCGTCGGCGACCCAAGGCTGAAAAGATTTTGGTGAAAATAGTGGGTCAGTTAAGCATAGGTTTCCCATATCACCTTTTGGGTCGATGATAATGGAAGGGATATTATCAATGGCAGCCTCTTCAATGATGCCGACACCAAGCCCTGTTTTACCACTACCTGTCATGCCGATGATAGTGGCATGGGTGGTGAAGTTTTTGTTTTTTAATAAGGTGAGTGCTTCAGTGGCTTGTAGTGTGTCTTTATCAATATCTTTGCCAAGGTAGAATAACCCGAGCTTTTCGTAGAGTTCTTTCATAGTATGCCATCAAAATTGGTTGATGGCTTACTATAACTAAAGAATGCTTTAATGCCTACCAGTGGGCTGAAAAATTATTCCCCCGTCCATTTAGTTGTAAAGTTTTGTTGTCTAAAACCACTGAGACTTCCTGTGTTATTTTGACGACAACTTTGTCCGGGTAAACACCAATTTGTGGTAGATCGACAATGGTTATACCATTGAATATCATTAAAGTTAGGGTTAATAGCCGTGGGTTGAGTCGCAATGATTAATCCACCTGTTGAAGGTACACCTTCTTTACGAGAATAACACTGTGAGTCTTTGATTCTTAATTTACTCGCAGTAAAGTTTTTTGCAGTTTCACCTTCATTCGACCATACATTGATTGCCGCATTTGACATATGTAAGAAGTCAATGTTTGAGACTTGCATATTATCGCTACTGGTATCAGCAATGATACCGATACCATGAATACTCCAGTTACCATCTATTAAACCATTCTTAACGACGATATTGTTTGAGTAATACGCATTGATATTATCTTCTGAATACGATTGGTTATAGATATTTTTGGCGTAAAAGGTATCTATGGATGAGTTATGTGTGGCATTAAATTGGACACACTGACCACGAGGTAAAGGGCCGCGCATGTCTAAACAACGAACTTTGCTTAATTTAATATTGTTACTATTGAGAGCATAAACAGCTGATGATGATTGAAAACTGGAAATGTTATTAATAATTGCATTCGAGCTATTGCTTAAATAGAGACCCAGGCGAGAATTAGCGGGTTTGCCTTTACCGCCCCAGCATTCATCTGTCGATAGGCTGTTGTTGTTTCGCTCACAGTGGGGGCCAGTTGTAGGTGCTGCAAGACTAATTAGTTGTAGTCCGTTAATTTTTAAGCGTGCAGCATTTTTAACGCAGATGCCATTGTTAGCGTGATAAATGGTTACATTGGATATTTTGACATCATTATAGCCATTGATATCAATACCACATGCCTCATTGATGCCCGCATAAATTACTTTATTGCTAATTGTTTGACCATGTTTTGTAACGACGATAGTTTTGTTTTTTACCTTATTGTAGCGCTGTTGAGCCGTTATTTTTTCTTGGTTTAAGCGTGAGAGACGGGCAACATCTAAGCGAATTTGGTCAGCAAATCCTTGGCTATTTCCAGTCTGATTATCTGGTTTATTACCCTGTGTATTTTCTGGTTTTTTACCAGTATTAGATGTAGTAGTTGTAGTGCCTATCTTCTCGTGACGTTGTTCTTTATTACTATCAGCATAAGTTTCACTAGCTCCACAGGCGGACAGTAAAATAATAGCAAAAGATGTAGGAATGGATATTTTCATAAATCGAATCAATTGAGGGTTCATTAAGATTCCTAATTATTTTAATTTTTATTGGGTCTGTTATTGCTAATTGTATGTTATTTATTGTAGATGAGCGCAATAAACGGACTAATGGCTTTGGTTTTTTAGTAGCTCACTGGGGGTTAGTCATTAGCTTGTGAGAAAAGTTCCCTGTACACCTGAGTGGTGTAGAGCTAGAGAATAAGAATGACCGTTTTAGTTGTTTAAGAATAAACGAGAGGAAGTGATTTTGGCATAAAGAAACAAGCATTAATCATTCAATTTTAGATCGAGACCTTTGTACGATTCGGTGATGAGTAAATATGAGTGAATTGCTCTTCGTCATCGACTCGTACACAGTCCTTAGTCTATTATTATTGCAGAGTTCTTTCGCCTGTTTCAGCGGCTAAAAAACTATTTTTTCTTAGGTAGATAAATATCGGTACAGGTTCCTTCAGCAACTTCAGCGGCAAAATTCAGCGTTTCCGAAAGGGTCGGGTGAGGGTGAACGGTTAGACCAATATCTTCAGCATCAGCACCCATTTCTAGTGCTAGTACTGCTTCTGCAATTAACTCGCCAGCATTTGTACCGACAATTCCTGCGCCTATGAGCTGACCTGTTTCTTTATCAAATAAGACTTTAGTCATGCCTTCGTTACGCCCGATGCTTAAAGAGCGACCACTAGCGGCCCATGGAAATGCGCCTTTAGTGACTTCAATACCCTCGGCTTTACACTCATCTTCAGTTTTCCCCATCCAAGCGATTTCTGGATCAGTGTATGCTACCGATGGAATCGCGCGAGCATCAAAAAATGCTTTATGACCAGCGACGTTCTCGGCTGCTGTTTTACCTTCATGGGTCGCTTTGTGCGCAAGCATGGGTTGGCCAACGACATCACCTATGGCGTAAATATGATCAACATTAGTGCGTTGTTGTTTATCGACGTCGATAAAGCCCCACTCGTTGACGGCAACGCCAGCTTTTTCGGCATCAATTAGTTTGCCGTTGGGGCTGCGGCCGATGGAAACGAGCACGCGGTCAAAAGTATCGTTTTCAGGCGCGCCTTTTTTAGAGCCGACCTTGTCACCTTCAAAGGTACAAACTAAACCGTCTTTTGTGGGTTTAATTTCAGAAACCTTAGTATCCAAGAAAATATTTTCATATTTCTTTTTAATACGACGTTCAAGCGGGCGCACAATATCACGGTCTGCGCCAGGCATTAAACCAGAGCCGAGTTCAACAACGGTAATGTCTGTGCCGAGCGCATCATAAACAGTCGCCATCTCTAGCCCGATAATTCCACCGCCGACGACCAACATGCGCTTGGGTACTTCTTCAAGTTCTAGGGCATCGGTAGAATCCATCACGCGTGGATCATCCCAAGGTATGAAAGGAAGTTTAGTGACGCGTGAACCTGCAGCAATAATACAATTATCAAATCCAATCGTTGATTTAGCACCATCAGAGGCTTCAACCTCGATTGTATTAGCCGAAGTGAATTTACCATAGCCATGAACAATGGTTACTTTGCGTTGCTTGGCTAATGCTTTTAATCCACCAGTAAGCTTGCTAACAATGCCAGATTTATATGCACGTACTTTATCAATATCAATTTTGGGTTTGTTGAAGCTTACCCCAAGGTGGTCAGCTTCTGCAGCTTCGTTAATCACTTCTGCGGTATGGAGTAGGGCTTTGGAGGGGATACAGCCGACATTCAAACAAACACCACCAATATTATCGTATTTTTCAACTAAGATAACTTCAACACCCAAATCGGCGGCTCGGAAGGCTGCGGTGTAACCACCAGGGCCAGAGCCTAAAACAACTAACGGTGCATGATGGTCTGTATCACCTGAAAAGTTTGTAGCCACTGGAGTTTCGCTAGGTTGCTCAATAGTTTCTGCTTCTGTGCTTGATGATGTTGAGTCTGTGGAAGAGGAGGGCGTTAGCGTGGCCAACAAGCTACCTTGTTTAACCTTATCACCGACCTTAACCTTCATTTCAACAATAGTTCCTGCGGCGGGCGAAGGAATTTCCATTGAAGCCTTATCAGATTCAACAGTAATTAATGAATCCTCTGGCTGGATCTGGTCACCATTTTTCACAAGGACTTCAATAATTTCAACTTCGTCAAAGTCGCCAATATCAGGAATGTTTATGTCTATTGTCACTTAAATATCTCATTATTAAATTATTAAATTAATTATTGCTGTCAGGGTGCTTCTCAAGCTTGTCAGTTTAAGGCGGAAAATGCGAGCTTACAAGTGTAAGTGATCATTTTTCCAACGCAGAAATGGCAAGCTTGAGGAGTGCGCTGATAGTAATAATTTAGACCATCATTCGTCTTATGTCTGTCAACATTTTACTTAAATGCGTGGTAAACCGTGCACCATCTGCACCATCAATAACTCTATGATCATAGGACAAAGATAGCGGTAAAACCAGTCGAGGTTCAAACTCTTTTCCATTCCACACAGGTTCCATTTTTGAGCGTGAAACACCTAAAATAGCAACCTCAGGTGTATTAACAATCGGTGTAAACCTCGTTCCACCGATGCCACCTAAGCTAGAAATAGTGAAACAACCGCCTTGCATATCAGATGGCTTGAGTTGTTTGTCGCGGGCTTTAATGGCTAGTTCTCGAATTTCTTGGGATATTTCTACCAATGACTTTTGATCGGCTTCTTTTATCACCGGAACGACTAAGCCATTGGGCGTGTCAACCGCAACACCAATATTGAAATATTTTTTCAAAATCAGGTTCTCGCCGCTAGCATCTAAAGAACTATTGAAGCGCGGAAACGCTTTGAGTGAGGCCACCACCGCCCAAACAATGAATGCCAAGGGGGTAATTTTAATCCCTTCACGTTCCATCTCTTTACCCATTTGTTTACGAAAAGCTTCCATCTCAGTAATATCAGCTTCATCAAATTGAGTCACATGAGGCACAGTGACCCAGCTACGGTGTAAAAATTCACCGGTGAGTTTATTGATTTTAGAAAGTGCTTGGTTTTCAGTTTCACCAAACTGGCTGAAGTCGATTTCTGGCATCGGCTTAATACCCAAAGATGCGCCGCCACTCGCACCAGAAGCCATGGTTTTTTTAACAAAGCCTTTCACGTCATCGCGGTTAATGCGTCCTTTACGGCTGGAGCCTTCGATATTGCCTAGGTCAACACCTAATTCACGAGCAAATCGACGTACCGATGGGCTGGCATAAGCTTTGCTAAAGCGAACTTCATCTATCTTTGCGGTAGGAGAGGGTTTGTCACCAGAGGCTTTGCCTGCTGATGCTTTAGCAGGTGTTGATTTCGCAGCCGCCATTTTTTCATGGCTAGATTCTTTTTGTGGTTCAGGCTTTGAGGTGTTTCTTTCTTCTTGAGGTTTTTCTGTAAGTGCGGCACTCGCTTTCGAGCTTTCATCCACCTCCATCATAAGGATAACACTACCTTCGGAAATATTATCGCCAATAGCTATCTTAAGCTTGATGATTTTACCTGCTTCGCTACTCGGTATTTCCATTGATGCTTTATCAGATTCAACCGTAATTAATGAATCTTCGACTTGCACCACATCACCTTCTGCAACTAGTAGCTCGATAACTTCTACCGAATCAAAATCACCAATATCGGGTACTACGATTTCTTTAATAGACATAACGTAGCCTCCTAAGCTTGTAGTGGGTTAAGTTTTTCAGCATCAATACCGTACTTTTTAATGGCATCGGCGACTTTCGCGGCAGGTAATGTACCCTCATCCACTAAAGCTTTTAGCGCTGCCAGAGTGACTTGGTAGCGGTCAACCTCAAAGTGTTTGCGTAGCTCAACGCGGGTATCACTTCTACCAAATCCATCTGTACCTAATACGGCATAAGTACTTGGTATCCATTGGCGAATTTGCTCAGGATACTGTTTGATGTAATCGGTAGCAGCAATAGCAGGGCCACGGTGGCCTTTAAGCTGTTGCGATACAAAAGGTATTTTGGCATCTTCAAGTGGGTGCAAACGGTTCCAACGGTCAACTTCTTGTGCTTCCCGTGCTAACTCATTAAAACTGGTACAACTCCAAATATCAGCATCTACACCCCAGTCTTCCATTAATAACTCTGCCGCAGCGATCACTTCTAACAAAATCGTACCAGATCCCATTAACTGAACTTTGTTTTTCTTTTTACCGCCATTTTTAAGCAGGTACATGCCTTTCACAATGCCTTTTTTAACGCCTGCCGCTTTTGGTAATGCCGGTTGTTGGTAGGATTCATTCATTGCCGTGATGTAGTAATATACATCCTCTTGCTTCTCATACATGCGGGTCATGCCTTCATGGATCAGTACTGCAAGCTCGTAAGCGTACGTTGGATCATAACTAATACAGTTTGGAATTAAGCCCGCTTGTACCATGCCGTGGCCATCTTGGTGTTGCAATCCTTCACCTGCAAGTGTTGTTCTACCTGCTGTAGCGCCAATTAAAAAGCCACGTGAGCGACAATCACCTGCAGCCCAAGCTAAATCACCGATGCGTTGAAAGCCAAACATTGAGTAATATATATAGAAAGGCACCATGTTGACACCGTGCGAGCTGTAAGCTGTGGCTGCAGCAATCCATGATGAGAAAGCGCCAGCCTCATTTATTCCTTCTTCTAAAATTTGTCCGGTTTTGTCTTCTTTGTAGAACATCACCTGTTCTTTATCTTGTGGCTCATAAAGTTGGCCAACTGAGGAGAAGATACCGAGTTGACGGAACATGCCCTCCATACCAAAGGTGCGTGCCTCATCTGGCACGATAGGTACAACATACTTACCCATTTTCTTGTCGCGTGTAATAAGTGTGAGAAGGCGAACAAAAGCCATGGTGGTAGACATCTCACGTTCACCAGAGCCATCTAAAATAGATTGAAATGCTTCTAAAGGTGGAACCGTCAATGGCGCAGCATTACTCTTACGTACGGGTAACGAGCCGCCTAAAGCTTTACGATGCTCGAGCATGTATTTTCTTTCTGGGCTGTCAGCATCTGGTAGGTAATAGTTGGCGGCTGCTGCATCTTCATCACTCAACGGAATGTTGAAACGATTTTTAAGATCAATCATCTCATCTTCAGTAAGCTTCTTTTGAGAATGAGTACGATTCTGACCTTCGCCAGCCGATCCCATTCCATAGCCTTTAACGGTGTGCGCTAAAATAACGGTTGGTTGATCTTTATGATTTACTGCAGAATCATAGGCTGTATAGACTTTGTGTGGGTCATGCCCTCCACGATTTAAACGCCAGATATCGTCATCCGACATTTTTTCAACCATAGCTGCAAGCTCTGGGTATGCGCCAAAAAAGTTTTCACGAACATAGGCGCCATCTTTAGCCTTATAGTTTTGGAATTCACCATCAACGACTTCAAGCATGCGTTTTTTCAAAATTCCGTCTTTGTCTTTTGCTAATAATGGGTCCCAATATGATCCCCATAATACTTTAATGACATTCCAACCAGCTCCACGGAAAACAGCTTCAAGTTCTTGAACGATTTTACCGTTACCGCGTACAGGGCCATCAAGTCGCTGTAAATTACAATTAACAACCCAAGTCAGGTTATCCAAGTTTTCACGCCCAGCAAGTGAAATTGCACCAAGTGTTTCAGGCTCATCAACCTCGCCATCTCCGACGAAACACCAGACTCGACGATCTTCTGTTTTTACGATGTCACGGTGTTGTAAATATTTCATAAAGCGCGCTTGGTAAATAGCTTTAAGCGGCCCAAGACCCATAGATACTGTAGGAAACTGCCAGTAGTCTGGCATTAACCACGGGTGCGGGTAAGAGGACAGCCCTTTACCGCCTGCTTCTTGGCGGAAAGTATCCATCGTTTCTTCATCAAAACGGCCTTCCATAAAAGAGCGTGCATAGATGCCAGGGGTGATATGCCCCTGAAAATATATAAGGTCGCCACCATGTTTGGATGATGGTGAATGCCAAAAATGATTAAACCCCACATCATATAAGGTGGCAGAAGAGGCAAATGAAGCAATATGTCCGCCAAGTTCAGAGCTTTTACGATTAGCGCGCACAACCATAGCTGCTGCATTCCAACGAATATATGAGCGGATACGACTCTCTATGGTCAGATCGCCTGGGTTGGTTTTTTCAAGGTGGGGTGGAATTGTATTTATGTAAGCGGTATTGGCTGAATAGGGCAGGTTGGCACCGTTGTGTCTAGCTGTATCAATTAGTTGCTCGATAATATAATGCGCACGTTCTACGCCTTCAGCTTCAATGATCGCTTCTAAGGACTCTGTCCAGTCTAACGTTTCTTGCGGGTCAACATCGTTGATTTTGTCTTGACTCATTATTGTTCTCTCAATCGTCGTTTATTTAGCGGGAAATATATAAGTGCAACTGTAGCATAATTGCCTGTAAACGAGAATATAAAAATTAACAATATATTAATCAGTGGCTTGCGGATGGAGAATAAATAATTAGGAGCCAGTGTTATTTTGTCATGCATTCCTGTAAGCTCCTGATTGATTATCAAAGAGCTTTTCCTGATGAATTCTGATTTAAACGATCCTTTGTTAACAAGTCAAAATAAAGAAATATCGATAGTTGCGCAAGATCAAGAGTCTGTCACTCCTTTAGGAGGGCGATTTCGAGGCTTTTTGCCTGTTGTGATCGATATGGAAACAGGCGGTTTTAACCATCAAACAGACGCCTTATTAGAGGTTGCCGCTGTTACCTTACGCTTTGATGAGCAAGGCTTTTTAACGCCGCATAAGACCTACGGCTGGCATGTTACTCCTTTTGAAGGTTCTAACCTAGAACCCGCCTCGCTCGAAGTTAATGGCATCGACCCTGATTTGCCTTTTCGCCAAGCCATCGCGGTAGATGAGAAAAAATGTTTGGATGAGTTATTTTCAATCGTGCGTAAAGAAATAAAGATGAATAAATGTAAACGTGCCATTTTAGTTGGGCATAATGCTATGTTTGATTTAAATTTTTTAAATGCAGCTGTCGCCCGTGTAGAAAAAAAGCGCAACCCGTTTCATACCTTTAGTACTTTTGATACGGTAACGCTGGCGGCTATGGCCTATAAACAAACAGTACTAGCACGTTCTGTAAAGGCGGCTGGTTTTGATTTTGATGCGAGTGAAGCACATTCAGCCGTTTACGATACTGAAAAAACAGCTGATTTATTTTGTAATATTATGAATACATGGCAAGAAAAGGTTGGTGTTTAATGAGAGAAAGTGACAAAAAAGAGAATTTTCTTTGCACGGTGGCAGAGCTAACCGACCCAGATTCTCGTGGGTTTAGTGTTAAAATTAAACGAAAAATGACCGATATTTTTATCGTGCGTAAAGGCGATCAAGTTTTTGGCTATGAAAATATTTGTCCGCATGCACAAGCGCCTTTGGAATGGAACCCTGACCAATACCTTGATGAAAACAAAGAGTTTATCGTCTGTGCCTTACATGGCGCAACCTTTACGATGGATGAGGGGGAGTGTACAGGTGGGCCGTGTAATGGGGCAGGTTTAACGCCCGTTAATTTAGCGCTGCTTGATCAGAAAATATATATTGCCGATTGATCTAACGCATAAAAAATTTCGTACGAAGAGGTTATACTCTTTTCCTGATATTCCTCGAACAAAGGACATAAACAATGAAATCACTTCCTAAAATTTTAATATCTGCTTGTTTGGCACTGCCATTCATCGCATCTGCGGCTGATATAGTAAAAAAGGCCAGCACACATAGCGTTAAAGAGACTATGGACAAGTTTGAAGCGCTGGTTAAATCAAAAGGTATGGATGTTTTCGCTCGGGTAAATCACCAGAAAAACGCCGAAGGTGCTGGCTTAAAAATGAATCAATCTGAAGTACTTATTTTTGGTAACCCCAAAGGTGGTACAGTGTTGATGAATCAAGATATTGCTGTTTCATTAGACCTACCTTTACGCGTTGCTGTTTATGAAGATAAAGAAGGCAAAGTATGGTTGAGTTATCACAACCCGCAAGTTTTAAAAGAAAGTTACAAGGTAGCAGGTGCCGCTAAAGTCATGGATAAAGTTGAAGGCGCTCTAGATAAATTAAGCAATGCCGTCACAAAATAAATGACAACCATTGAAATCACACAACAGCCAGTTGAGCTTTTTAAGCTATTAAAATTTGAAAGTATTGTTTCCAGTGGTGGTGAAGCTAAACATGTGATTTCAGAAGGCTATGTGCTAGTTAATGATCAAGTTGAAACGCGTAAACGTAAAAAGATGAGTGCAGGTGATCGCATCGAATTTAATGGTAAAAAGTACATATTACGTTTAGTGCCTTAAAACGATTATGTGATTTTATTAATACCTGGTGAGCATGGACTAAAGGTGTTCTTGTTTTACTTTCATGCGCTCATGGTAAAATAGCTTTTTGGGCTTAATCTGTAGTGAATGATGAATTAAACTAAGCCTCGCTCTCACGTAATCTTTCTAGTCGAGCTTGCTCTTCATCATAGGCGGCTTTAATTTGCACCATTACATCGTCTACATCAGCTGTTTCGGTGTCTTCCTCGAATTCACCGGTTAATATCGTGTCAGGTTTTAACTCACCATCTTCATAGAGCTTCCAAATTTCTTTGCCAAATTTGCTATCTTTTAAGTAAGGGTCAAACTGTGCAAAGTAATTCACCATGTTTTGAACATCACGCTCTAACATCGCTTGTGCATTATTATTAGCCGATGCGTTAACCGCTTGCGGTAGATCAATAATAACTGGGCCGTATTCATCCAGTAGCACATTAAACTCGGATAAATCCCCGTGTACCATCCCCGTGCAAAGCATGCGCACGACATCTTGCATAATGATGGCAAAGTTACGAATAGCTTCTTCCTCTGTCATGGTGACATCGCCTAAACGCGGTGCAACATCGCCATTCTCATCCGTGATAAGCTCCATCAGCAATACACCGTCGAAGCAACCGTAAGGTTCGGGCACGCGTACATCAGCCTCAGCGAGTTGATAAAGTGCATCAACTTCAGCATTTTGCCAAATTTTCTCTTGTTCTTTTTTGCCGAATTTAGAGCCTTTCTCCATCGCGCGAGCACGCCGTGAATTGCGTACCTTTCGACCCTCGGTATATTGTGCCGCCTTTTTAAAACTGCGTTGCGCCGCTTCTTTATAAACCTTGGCGCAGCGAATCTCATGACCACAGCGCACCACGAAAATATCGGCTTCTTTACCACTCATGAGCCGACTCAGTACCTCATCAACCAAGCCGTCTTCGACTAGAGGAAGTATCCGTTTTGGGATTTTCAATGGACCCCCCTTAAATTTTTAGAATAACAGCTTGAAAGATAATGTATTCGTGCAAAGAAAACAATTAAACGCTAAAATATCTTTTTCTGTTAATGGTAACTCTGTATGTCGCAAGATCAAAAGAACCTAGAATTTCGTCAAATCGCTGATAAGTTTATCGACTTAGCGAACAATGAAAGTGAGGGTAAAGATAGCGCCCGCATCGGCTCTTCAATGATTTATGCCTGTGCTCGTTATTCATCCTTTGTGGTGGCATCGCACTCTAAAGATAGAGCACAGTTTGAAACGGAAATTGATGGAGCGGTCGAATTTTTCAGTAATGAATTTAAACGTATGCTGATTGATAATATGGAAGAATATAAAGCAGTGTTTACTGAAGAAGCACCACGTTATGAGCACTTGGTAAAAAAAGATAAATAGGGATTTTTCCCTTATACCAACCGCGCCTAACCCTTTGGTTAGATTTGTTTGGAATATAAACAGGTTCGCTCTATATGGGAAATACGGATACTGTGATAACAGAATTATGCTGTTGCAGCTTAATAACTGTTAGGGTAATTCCAACCCCGCAATCAGTCAATGCCTTTGCCCTAAGTGTGAATAGTAAAGCCGAAAAGTAAGAATAACAGTGCTAACTTTACAATTTGTCAATTCTGTATAATTCTAATATTTACAAAACCCTAACAATTTGCTTAAGCAGTGGATAAGCTAACTTAGGTTTTTTTAGTTTTTTAGAGATTCCTTAAGGTGGTGTTTTGTGTAAAATCAATCTAGTCTGACTTTTTTTGATTATTGATTAAACTAAACTACTTGCCCTGCACACCAGCCTGATGCCCATGCCCATTGAAAGTTAAAGCCTCCTAAATGGCCGGTTACGTCAACACCTTCACCAATGACATAAAGCCCTGGAACTTTTTTAGTTTCAAAGGTTTTAGATGATAGCTCATCAGTATTAACACCACCGAGACACACTTCAGCTGTGCGAAGGCCTTCTGTGCCATCAGGGGTAAGGTGCCATGTTTGTAGCTGTTGCGAGATGCTTTCTAATTCTCTTTCAGTATATTGTTTCATTGTTTTGTTATTCAATGTACTTTGCAAAGGGCTGTGTTTACTCACATTTTCTTCTGAGCAGAGTTTGTGAGCCAAACGCTTGGCGAGTTTATAGGCGAGTACTGTTTTTAATTCTGCATTTGGGTGTTCTTGTTGCTGTCTGGTTAACCATGAGTAAATATTCTCATCAGGGAATAAATTAATGCTAATTGCTTCGCCTTGTTGCCAGTATGATGAGATTTGTAAAACTGCTGGACCACTGATTCCTCTGTGGGTAAAAAGTATATTTTCTTTAAAGCATTTACCGCTCTGGGCGCAAATTTCGGCAAAAACAGAGATGCCTGATAAATCTTTATAAAATGACTCAAGTGCTTGTTTGTTAAATGTAAACGGAACCAACGCCGCTTGAAAAGGCACCGTTTTTAGCGAAAACTGTTGGGCAATCTGCATCGCAAAGTCAGTCGCACCCATGGCGGGAATTGATGGTCCGCCTGTAGCGATGACCAGTTTCGGTGATTGATAGTTGTGGTGTTGCGTGGTGACGGTAAATAAATTAGCTTCTTTTGCTACAGATTCGATGGATTGATTCAGCATAATTTCAACACCAGTTGATTGGCACTCATTTACCAACATATTTACAATAGCGCCGGCTTTTTGATCACAGAAAAGCTGACCTAAGGTTTTTTCTGTCCAGCTTAAACCATGTTTTTCTACTAATGCTATAAAATCCCACGGTGTATAGCGAGAGAGGGCGGATTTACAAAAATGCGGGTTTTCTGACAGATAATCATCTGGGCTGGTGTAAAGGTTGGTAAAGTTGCAACGTCCGCCACCTGATATAAGGATTTTTTTTGCAATTTTCTCAGATTTATCTAAAAGTAGGGTTTTTCGTCCACGTTTTCCTGCTTCGATGGCACACATTAAGCCAGCTGCACCTGCACCGATAATAATCACATCAACATTTTTCATTTTGCTATTATAAGTGTAATGTAAATTTAGCGGGCAGTTTTTGTATGTTAAACCGAATTAAAGAAGATATTTCCTGCGTGTTTGATCGTGACCCTGCGGCGCGCAATACCTTTGAGGTGATTACGACCTATCCTGGGGTACATGCGATTATCATGCATCGATTTAGCCATGCCTTATCAAAAAAAGGTTTTAAGTGGCTGGCACGGGTTTTATCTAACATCGCGCGTTTATTTACGGGAATCGAGATTCACCCTGGCGCAGTCATTGGTAGACGTTTTTTTATTGATCACGGTATGGGTATTGTGATTGGTGAGACGGCTGAAATTGGTGATGATTGTTCTTTGTACCACGGTGTTACTTTAGGGGGGACTAGCTGGAGCCCTGGTAAGCGTCACCCAACCTTAGGGAATAATGTAGTGGTTGGTGCAGGGGCAAAAATACTGGGGCCAATACTAATTAACGATGGCGCGCGTGTTGGCTCTAATGCTGTAGTGGTAAAAGAGGTTCCCCAAAATACCACCGTCGTGGGTGTGCCTGCCAGAGAAGTTGTTTTATCCGATGTGACCCAGAAGAACCGTGAAGAAATTGCTAATAAAATGGGTTTTGAGGCTTATGGTGCAACCCAAGATATGACTGATCCCGTGGCAAAAACGGTCAACCGCATGTTGGATCATATTCATAAAATGGATGAGCGCATGGATAAAATGTGTCTGCAAATGCAACATTTGGGAGGTGAATTTGATTTTGAGCCGCTACCAGGCTTAAAGGATGCTGAGTTGTCAGAATGTAATCCAGAACGTAATCCTCAAAATAAAACGGAGGGGAAAACAAAAAATAGTAATGAAAGTTAGAGTTTTTTTATTTTAGCTAACAGTTGCGTTAGTTGTTCCCTGCCGAGTTTTTGTAAATACGCGATATTTCTCTGCGGGATTGCTTCAGGGTCTGGGTAGTTGGCGAGTGCTTTTTCTAAACTATTTTCACGAAGTAGATGTAACATTGGGTAGGGGGAGCGATTAGAATAGTTGCTGGCATCGTTATCATCGATACCTTCAAAACAGTAATCTGGGTGAAAGCTTGCGAGTTGGTAAATACCTTCGTAGCCTTGTTTTTCGAGTAGTTGGTTTGCTAAAGCTAAGAAATCTAAATAATCATCGAAGTCATCAAGCCCTTTAGGGTAGATGAGTAGGGTAGTTTCGATTGAGTTATCTTCATCTAGTTGGGAGCAAGCTTGGATAAACGCCTGTAACTGCTCTTCTAATTTACTATTGTTAACCATGTCGTAGTGAATAGCATCTTTGTCATATTCACGTTTAGCGAAGGGGCAAATATTGTGTTTAATCACAAACCCTTTTACCCAGTGCTTGCTCTGATTGATAATGTCATTACTACACATGGGTTAAGTATACGTGAGCTACAAGATGATCAAAATGATTATTTCTTTTCTCTAGATAGTCGTGCAACAACACTGCCACGTTTTACTATTGGGCGCTTAGCAGGCTCAATAGAAACAACCTTTGGCAATGCTGGTTTAAAACGTCGTGCCATTTCATGTGAACCAGGGTTGTATGATGGCTTGCCCTTGCGAGCAATTGGGCGGGTTGTGGCACAGTTATTCCACCAACATCGGTTCTTTTTTTGAAAGTACATTAAACCACGGTATTTAGGGGCATCATTGGGATGTTGTGCAATGTGTTCTTTTATTCCCCAGCTACCAATCCAGTTATATTCACGCGGTGCTGAGAAGGCAGCAAATAGCTTGCCTCCTGCATCTTTCCAGCCTTTTAAAAAGTCATAGTATAGTTTTGCCATGCGTTGATCTTTATTTGCCGCAATCAAGAATTCATTACCCGCTTCGGTATTGGTATGCGTACCGTAGGCTACTAAATGCTGACCACCTTCATAGGCAACTAAATCTACGCCATAACGTTCTACTATTTTGGCTTGGTTACGCACAATATTCATTGTTCTGGGAATAGAGTATTTGTTACGCGGTGAGGTTAATAGTTTGAAAACCTCATCTACACTTTTAACATTTTTAACGGCCTGTTGTGAGGCGTGAAAGTAGGGCGCAATTGCGAATGCATCGACATGACGAAAGGCATCTTGATAACCCAATAACATATGTGTCATGGATATATTTGTTGTCATTCCGCCCATCACACGCACTAAACGACTCGTATTACCAAAGATTTTCTCCCAAATTTTAAATATTTCAACTGAGCGTTTGGAGTAATATTTTAGTCCCGCATAGGTACGATTAGCATCTAGCCCTAAATGTACACCTTGGTTTTGTATGTAATGGGCTTGTGAGAAGATACCGTTCCAGGCTTCATTGGTATATTCGATATAACTTTTAAGGCTCGGTTTTAGGTAGCGTTTCACCAATCTGGCAGTTTGTTGTACAAAGTTATTATCAGCACGATGCGGTAAGTTAATCCAAGGGTCAGCATCTAGCTTATTTGCTAGGGAAATCATAATCTCCAGTGGAATACCACGCACACCTTCTTTACCACCCCAGGTTGCATCAGTGAGCTGTGGGCGATCTTTCCATTTTGAAAGGTTATTCCGTGTGATGCCTGACATATTCATAAAACGAATAACGCGGAAAATTTTCATGAATTCTAAGTAATCAGGGTTAAATACTAAGCGTTGATAATGACTTACAAAAGATTGAAACGGCTTGCCCGCACAATCTTTTGCGGCAGCGACTCTCTTCATTGGCTTATTTTTACAAATACCACCAGGCATAATGATACGAATATCACGGATATAATTATTTTTATTGGTTTTGGTTATCGTTAAGGTGCCGGTGATGCGGTTTTTAACAGGGCGAAAACGAATTAAATCACGCCCCGGGTAATGACGTAATAATTGAATGTTACCGCCGTAACGAATGCGTCCCTGACCATGGTACTTAACCGTGTAGATACCTTTTGGTATGCTTTCTGCTTGAATGTTGTTTAGAAAGCGGGTGCCTGCTTGTGCATCTTTGATCAGCTCTGAAGGCCAGCCATTTTTATCATAAATAACTTTACCTTTGGTTAGCCAAGGGCGAGACTCATTAAAGGCAGAAGCGAGTCGAAATAAATCAATAAAAGGTACGCTGGCATTAATATCCATAGCTTCGTTGGTATTAATACCGAGGGGGGATAGACGATTTTCAATGGCGTGGCTACTGGAGGTTGCAAGTGTGGCAAAGCTAACTAACAGTAACGCACACAACTTTATGACTGACTGCATGGAGGGGCTCGTTTTTATTTTTATTATTTATTTAATACTAACACTTAGAGGCTTAATCCTTGCTGAACTCTAAGTTCTATAAAATTACTCGTCGACCGACCTGTGACAAAGTCTCACTGTGTAGATATATGAAATATGTTATGAGACCTTTGCACGAGTCGGTGGCGAAAGAAAAGGCTAAAGCTCTAATAATCGAGTTATCCGCTTAAACAGCAAGCGGTAAGCTCGCTAAAACGGGTGAAATTTCACTGATTGAGGTGGAAAATGAAGTTAATAACGGGTTCTGAGCGAGTTTTTCAACGAAAAGCAGTAAAAAATCAACCATTTTTACTCGTCATCCGACTCGTGCAAAGGTCTCGTTATATGAGCTTCCATTCACAAAACTCATTAGCACGTAGTGGAATGATCGTACTATCACCCAAAGTCAATGATTTTGGCACTTGCCATTTTTCTTTTTTTAATGTGATCGTATTGGTATTGTGCTCAAGTCCGTAAAAATCAGCCCCATAAAAACTGGCAAAGCCTTCTAGTTTATTTAATGCATCGGCATTATCAAACGCTTCGGTATAGAGCTCCATTGCGTGTAGGGCAGTGTACATGCCAGCGCAACCACAGGCAGATTCTTTAGCATGTTGTGGGTGGGGGGCGCTGTCGGTGCCTAGGAAAAATTTCGGGCTGCCACTGGTAGCAGCGGTAACTAATGCTTGGCGATGTGTTTCGCGTTTAAGCACCGGTAAACAGTAATGATGCGGGCGTATACCGCCAGTAAATATGTCATTACGGTTCATTAATAAATGATGGGCAGTAATCGTTGCCACAATATTATCAGAGGCTTGATTGACAAAATCAACGGCTTGTCGGGTCGTGATATGTTCGAGAACGACTTTTAAGTCGGGAAATTGTTTAATCAACGGAATTAAAGTGGTGTCGATAAAAGCCTGTTCACGATCAAAAATATCAATACTCGGGTCGGTGACTTCTCCATGCACTAATAGAGGAACGCCGAGTTTTTGCATTGCCTCTAGAGCAGGGGTGATGTTTGCTAAATCAGTGACGCCTTTATCTGAGTTTGTGGTTGCGCCCGCAGGGTAGAGTTTAAGTGCATGTGTAAAGTGGCTGCTGTTGACTTCTTTAATAGTGGCAGTATCTGTTTTATCTGTAAGATATAGCGTCATCAAGGGTGTAAAACTGGTGCTTTGGCTGGCACTGAGAATCTGTTCTCGATAGTTGCTCGCCATTGCAACACTGGTAATTGGTTCTGCCAAGTTTGGCATTATAATCGCTCGTGCAAATTGCTTGGCAGTATCAGGCACGACACTTTTTAAAGCTTCGCCATCGCGAACATGTAGGTGTAAATCATCGGGTTGGGTAATGGTTAGAGTGGTCATAGTCTTCTCTCGGTCAGACATAATTTGATTGTCATTTATTCTATATACTAACGTGTAGCGTGAGTATATGAGATATTTTTATTTGGTTTTTCTTGCTAATAGCATCATTCCGATGTGTGAAATCAACATCTTCACCAAAACTGAGCAACAATCTCTTTTAGTTTTTTTTATTTAATTTTTTATAAATGTCGATTTATCTACTTTCATATCGTCATAGCAATGAAAACATCTTGTTTTTACGCTTAACAATTAAAAATGAACAACGACAAAAGGAGAATATATACCATGGCTATTCAATCTTATTTATTAATCGGTGCTGGTGTCATTGGCGTGCTCGGTTTACTGACATTCACACTACCGCAAAAGGTACACGTTGAACGTGAGGCTATTATTAACGCTGAGCCTGATACATTGAGACCTTTGCATGAGATCTCATTTTCCAATTTATTCTGATAATTGAGTTGGATGTTAAAAAAACATCAAATCAATCGCTAGTTCTTCTCTATTTTTACCTTAATACTTACATTTTTAAGCCTA
>JALSJU010000039.1 GCA_026989145.1 Thiotrichaceae bacterium | reverse complement strand
ATTATTTTTAGCTTGCCAAATCCGCCGATATTTTCCACGAAGATCGGCGCAAGAGAATAACTATTACGCCTCACTTCATGAAAAGTAGCGACAGATTTTTCTACGCTAAATTCTAATCGACCTAATTAGGCTTCCGTAACAAACTTAAAATAAATACCCATAAACTAAACAGAGTCATGACAACCGTAAAAACCATCAAAGCTTCCGCCATAGTTACGCCAAACAGTATTTCAGGCGTGTAGCCACACGATGTTAATGGCTCAAAGAAAGATGGAAACCATTTGTCAACGGCAATCCAGTCAGGGAAATTTAAGCCAAAGCTGCATTCACTGTTAATAAAGCGACGCTCTGTGCCGAGTGTTTGGTAGGCTCGTTCTGCCATAAAGGAAAAGCTGGCTAAAACCCCGAAAGCACTGATGATATTGCCTAGTTTAGTGTTTCGACTGAGTAAACCGATGATTGAAAAGAAAATTGTAACTATGAATAATAAGCGAAAGTGTATGCATAAGACACAAGGTGGTTCGTCCAAAACATACTGATAGAACCAAGCAATACTAAGCATAGCTAGGCTTAGGAGAATTAAGCCTAGCCAGAGTGATTTGTTTTTTATACCTTTTTGTAGGGTGGAATTTATTTTCATTTTTAGTTTGTACCAATTTCAATGTTAGTGATTCTATTCTAACAAGACTTTGTATAAAAAATGAATCGTATTACTGTCATTCTTGAAAGATTTCTATTTAAGACCTTTGCACGAGTCTGTGGCGAAAGAAATACCGGGGAAACCCCACTGACTGAGGCGGGAAATGAAGCTAATAGCGGGTTATTCGCTAGTTTTCCAACGAAAAGCAGCTGGATTTATTTTCTTCCGCATTCTCTAGAAGGCTTAGGTAGGGCGAAATGCAAGCACAGCGCCCTGAAATTTATGAAATTATTAGAAAGCATTTTCCTGATTAAAAACCAATCAGCTTCATTTTAAAGAAAACCGGCAATATATATCAGTATATGCTAATATACTTTTAACAAAGAATTAGATGAGAGGTACGCAGATGAAAGTTACAAGCCCACTTACTTTATTGATGGTGTTATCACCCATTACGGTATCGGTTGTGATGGCTGAAGGTAATACGAGCCAGTTTCCGCCTGTTAATGTGTTTGATTCCCGACCTTTCCCTAAGTTACCTCAGCAATCAGTTAATACCACAGTAAGGGCGTCAATGCCAAACGCCCCCGCATTTAAAAACAGGCCGCAAACAAGGCGAGCTCCAGTTAGAATGCCGGTTGGACCTTTTACCGAACGGCGTATGAATCCACAAACATCTCAACTGATAGCACCGAGCTACCCTCAGGTTAACCGTTTCAACCAACGTGTTGTTCCGCGTCAACCAAGTGTGAGGAATAACTACCCAAGAAGAAGTAATAATGGTTATCCTTTCGCGAATAATATGATGCCATTTGGTAATCAAAACTTTGGTAAACCAAACAATGGTTTTAACCCCTTTTCAAATAGTGGTATGCCGTTTTCAAATGGTAATGGCATGATGCCTACAAACCCGATGAAGAATATGTTTGGTAGTAATAATAACAATATGTCGATGCCATTCTTTCCTTCAAATAAAAAAAAGCGTAAAAAAGCGTGGGGAACGGAGCGTAATATCTGGCCTGATTTTTATACGGACTTTACAGATGAAGCTTGGGATACAGTGACTAGTGGGCCAAGAAAGTTAGGAACCATGCCAGGCGGGTGGCGCTTTCCTTATATTAGTACGCCTGATCCTGTGACAGTCTCGGATGCTATCACTAACCAGTTTCCTCCCATTATGGAAGAGGCAGGAAAAATGGCAGACTTCTCTGACTGGGGTATTTTTGATAATAAATAGTGTTTATTCAGCTTGCATTTAGATTCGGCATGTAAAATATTACCCCAGCGATAGTTTCTAAGGAAAGTTATCCTTAGCTATCTTTCAAGGACGAAAGGGTATCTAAATGAAAAGCACAATAATTCTAAAAAACACATGTTTAATCGCAGCTTGCATCGGGCTTGCTGCATGTAGTCAAAGGCAGAATGAACCAGCTCAGGTTAACGTTATGCCTGTTGTAAAGTCACCTGTTTATACGGTGAAACCTAAGAGCGTAGCAGCGACTCCTAAAGTTGTTGTAAAAGCGAATAAGCTCATTATCGAAAAGCGTTCGCCTAAAAAGGCTATCGTTAAAAGAAAAGTTATCCAAAAAAGACGCGTTGTAAAACGTGCTGCACCTAAAAGGCAATATGCCCGTAAAAGAGTCCAGCAACGTAAGGTGCTTAGAAGAGTTAATTCCCAGCAACGTCAAAATCATTACCAAGCGCCGGTAAGTAAAGCACGTTACGCATCTTTACAAGGCGACTATGCTGGTAATCCGCAGACACTAGCGTTCATCAATATGATGTCTGCAAAACACGGCTTTGACCGTGGCTACTTAAATTACCTATTCTCAAACACTAAATCGACACCTTTCCTAGCGCGAATGGCTTATGCAGATGCTCACCCTAAAAGGCGTGTAAATAAAAAGCCGCGTAAAGGTCGTTGGACGCGTTATCGAGGTAACTTCTTAACACCAAGAACGATCAATAAAGGTGTTGCGTTTGCCCGCGCAAATCGTGTTGCACTACAGCGTGCGGAAGATAAATATGGCGTACCGAAAGAATACATACTGGGTATTATTGGTGTAGAGACACGCTATGGCGAAAATGTCGGTAAAAATAGAGCCATAGATGCACTTTCAGCCATGGGCTTTGAAAACGCACGGCGTGGAAAATATTTTCAAAGTGAGCTAGAGGCATTCTTGGTAATGTCTCGAAAAGAAGGCTTAGACCCACTAAGGCCAATGGCATCGTATGCCGGTGCATTAGGTTTATGCCAGTTTATGCCAAGCAATATCAAACGCTATGCGGTAGACCATGACCGCAGTGGAACCGTAAACCTGTGGACGCCGCATGATGCCATCGGCAGTGTCGCTAATTACTTTCAAAAGCACGGCTGGCGTACTGGTGGAACGGTTGCGGTTCGCGCAAGATCAAAAAACTCTCGCTACAAAGCCTTACGAACCGGTTATAAAAGTAGCCACAGTTTGGCACGCTTAAAAAATAAAGGTGTTTCTGCTAGAAACTTAGGCAATATTTCTGGTAAAGCCAGTCTGTTAAAGCTAAGTACTTATAGTGGGGATGAGCTTTGGTTAGGTGGACACAACTTCTACGTGATTACACGCTACAACCACAGCACACATTATGCAATGGCGGTACATCAACTCGGCCAAGCGATTAAAGCGCGACTCGGTGGGCGCGGCGCGGTTCGTCAGGCCTCATCTGATGCAGACTTACATAGTGATGAAGTTGCTTTGTTGATGAAATAAAAAGTCAGCTATGCTTGATTAGCATGTACAGAGCCTATAATGCACAGTTCTTTTAAGACTGTGCATTTTTTATGCCTGTCACATAACTATTCAGGAATAAATGTTATACTGACCCCGGTTTTTTTGAATACCATTAAGAAATGGAGACTGATACATAGAAAATCAAAAGAGAATAAGAAAATAGCCAAACTTAGCATTAAGTAGGATAGAATCCCACTTAATTATCCTCGCAGATTAAAAAACTAATAAATACAATAACTTGTATTTAGCCAAAAAAAAGATTAAGGTTTCCCGCTAATATTGTTTTATGGGATGCAATCCCTTAAGACATACTGTTAGCTTAAAGGAAACCTCACATATTTTATTTAGTTAACGTATTATGTAGTTTTATATTAACCAAAAGGGGAAAGAATGAATATCAAAATATTTACTT
>JALSJU010000038.1 GCA_026989145.1 Thiotrichaceae bacterium | reverse complement strand
ACATTTAGGCATGAACTACGATGTGCGCCAACTTCTAGATTTAGCACGCTTTATGTTTCCTTACGCTATTTTACCGCGACGGTGGCGCTCCTCTTTATTTCAACACAATGCTGGGCGACCTACCAATATCGTTTGCTCCAGTATGATTGCGCGATGCTTTCAAAGTGTTAACTACCCTATTTTACCAACGATTAAGACTGATACAAACGACCATATTAAATTCCATAAACGAAACTTTCGTTTATTTGTGCCCGCTGATTTTGACTACTCACCCTATTTTAATATTCTCAAATTCCCTGCTTGGCGTATCTCACAGCACAAACAGAAAAAAGAGTTTTATGGTGATTTGCCTTGGGTGGATGAAAATCCAGGTGAGTCAATAGAAAACAAGGAAGCTACAAAATATCAAAACTCTACTAATATTAAAGATATAGACTTAGATTTAAACGAAATGAATAAGCAACTACGAAAGAAAATCAAAAAGCTTAAGAAAAAAATATTAAAAAATCATTAATACACTTGAGGCAAAAAATGATCTGGCTACTGCTACTACTTATCGTTATCGGCGTAATAGGTTATTTGCGCTACCCCTTACCCAAAGCCACCTGGTTAATCGGTGCATGGTTACTCATTAGCGCCTTCTTCTCACACTCTGGCTTGTTTTGGTTATTATGGATTCCTGTATTACTCGGTATCACTCTAGTTAACCTACCCAGCCTACGGCAAAAGCTGATCAGTAAGCCTGCAATGCAGTTGTTAAAAGCAAATCTACCAAAAATATCACGGACTGAACAAGAAGCTTTAGACGGTGGAAACGTCTGGTGGGATGCGGAATTATTTTCAGGCAAGCCAGATTGGACACGCCTGCGTGATTTATCCATGAGTACATTATCAACCAAAGAACAAGCCTTTATTGACGGCCCGGTTGAACAACTCTGCGGCATGTTGGATGACTGGCAAATTACCCATGAATTGCAAGACTTACCCGAAACGGTTTGGGACTATATTAAAGAGCAACGCTTTTTTGGCATGATTATCCCTACAGAGTACGGTGGTCATGGCTTCTCTGCACGCGCGCACTCCGAAGTCGTGATGAAAATATCTGGTCGCAGTATCACCGCTGCCGTTACCATTATGGTACCGAATTCACTGGGGCCTGGTGAGCTACTGATGAAATATGGCACCAAAGAGCAAAAAGACTACTATCTACCGCGCCTTGCTGTAGGTAAGGATATTCCCTGTTTTGCGCTCACTGGTCCAGAAGCAGGGAGTGATGCAGGTTCAATCCCTGACGTGGGGATTGTTTGTCGACAAGACTTTAAAGGAGAGAAAGATGTACTGGGTATTCGCCTCAACTGGGAAAAGCGCTACATTACTCTTGGCCCTATCGCTTCCCTACTCGGTTTAGCATTTCAGTTGTATGACCCTGATGAGCTTTTAACAGAAGAGGCTTTTACCAGTAAAGAAGCATTTGACAATTTACAAAAGGAAGGCGACCTTATTGGCATCACCGTCGCCTTAATCCCCACTGATACCGATGGTATTGATATTGGACGACGCCATTTTCCGCTTAACAACCCTTTTCAAAATGGCCCAAACTGGGGAACCGATGTTTTTATCCCTATGGATTGGTTAATCGGCGGAGTGGATAATGTTGGTAAAGGCTGGCGGATGTTAGTTGAATGCTTAGGTGAAGGTCGTGGGATTTCACTACCTGCACTTTCTACAGGTGCAGCAAAAATTGCCACTCGCTACACAGGCGCTTATGCACGGGTACGCAAACAATTTGGTGTACCGATTGGGCAGTTTGAAGGTATTGAAGAACCACTCGCGCATATGCTCGGTAACACGTATTTAATGGATGCGGCGCGACAACTCACAGTAACAGCACTTGACCAAGGTCAGCGCCCTGCGGTAGTGACGGCTTTACTTAAATATTCTTTGACTGAACGTATGCGAAAAATCACCAATGACGCGATGGATATCCAAGGTGGTTCGGGCATTTGTTTAGGCCCATCCAACTTTATCGGCCGGGGTTATCAAGCGATTCCGGTGGCGATTACCGTAGAAGGTGCAAATATATTAACGCGCTCGTTAATTGTGTTTGGCCAAGGTGCGATTCGTTGTCACCCTTATTTACTGGATGAAATGAAAGCTACCCAAGAGAATGATGTTGAGGCATTAGATAAAGCATTATTTGCGCACGGTGGTTTTGTTATCAGTAATTTATCACGCAGCCTTTGGTTTGGCTTGACCAATGCCAAATTTGAAACGTCTGGCACGCCCTTAACACGACAATATTACCGTAGCCTGACTCGTTTAAGCGCCAGTTTTGCTTTGCTATCTGACTATGCTCTACTCACGTTAGGGGGCAACCTAAAACGTAAAGAACGTCTTTCAGGACGCTTTGCCGATATTCTTTCTAATATGTATTTGTGCTCTGCCACACTCAAACATTTTGAGAACCAAGGTGAGCCTGAGGCTGATTTGCCCTTATTGCATTTCGCCTGCCAACAGACCATGCACGATGCGCAACAGGCAATGTTAGCGGTATTTTATAATTTGCCTATAAAGCCTGTGGCAAAAATACTACGCGCACTGATGTTCCCCTTTGGTAAACCTTACTCGCCACCCTCGGATACATTAATTCATGAAGTTGCTAAACTGGCTTTAAACCCCTCATCAACCCGAGATCGTTTAACTGAGGGTTGCTATATTACCGATGATCCTAACGATGCCATGGGACGTATTGAAGATGCCTTTAATGTCGCGATTGAATCTGAAGCGATAGAAAAAAAGTTTAAAAGTATTGTTAAGTCAGGCCAGTTAAAAGCCAGAATGCATACTGAACGAATTGATGAGGCGGTTAAAGGTGAACTAATCAGCCAGCAAGAAGGCGAGCAGTTACATAAACTATGGCTCGCGATGCGTAACGCGATTCGCGTTGATGATTTTAGTAACAAAGAATTTAAACATGGGTGAGGTTTAAACATGAAAAGCACCCGACCGGTCTACCTTGTAGACGGCGCTCGAACACCATTTTTAAAAGCCCCTGGTAAACCAGGTTTATTCAGTGCCACTGATCTTGCTTTGGGCGCAACCAAGCCGCTAATCAACCGCCTCCCTTTTAACGCCACTGATTTGGATGAAGTCATTTATGGCTGCGTTATGCCTTCAGCCGATGAAACCAATATCGCACGCATTATCGCCTTACGGATAGGTGGTGGCGATCAACTCACCGCACATACCGTACAACGTAATTGCGCTTCAGGGCTTCAAGCGATTGATAGTGCGGTACGCAATATCGCCCACGGCTACAGTAATTTGATACTTGCAGGCGGAGTGGATGCGATGAGCAAAACACCGCTGTTATTATCCGAAGATATGGTGCACTGGTTGGCGAACTTCAACCAAGCAAAGTCTATAGGGGGAAAAATTAAAGCGTTGAGTACCTTGAAAGGGCGTTATTTTTCTCCCATCATCGCCCTGCTTCGCGGATTAACTGACCCTGTGGTAGGGCTTAATATGGGGCAAACGGCTGAGGAACTAGCGTATCACTTCGACATTTCGCGCGCTCAAATGGATAATTATGCGATGCAAAGCCACCTGCGTTTACAAGCTGCAATTGATAACGGTACATTACAACAAGAAATCAGCGCTCTATTTAGTCACCAAGGTAAAGTCTACGAAACAGATGATGGCGTTCGCCCTGATAGCTCGATTGAAAAACTTGCTAAACTAAAACCTTTTTTTGATAAACCTTACGGTAAAGTCACCCCGGGTAATAGCTCGCAAATTACTGATGGCGCTTGTAGCGTTATCCTTGCCAGTGAC
>JALSJU010000037.1 GCA_026989145.1 Thiotrichaceae bacterium | reverse complement strand
CCCTGAGTCTTTTTTTGAAAAAGAGGTGAATTATATTAGACAGTTAGGTTATGATTTCAAACAGATAAACCAATGGACATGGGAAGCAGTAAGATGAGTCAAAATAACATACCTAGCGAAGAAGACTTTGCTCGAGCAAAAGCTTATATGGAAGAATTAGATGCGGGGTTTGATAAGGTTAGTGAAAATATAAAAAAACATTATGGAAAGGACAATGTTCATAAAGTATTTTTGTTTTATTCTCCCAAAATTGACACTTTTGGTGCTTATGTTTTCTTCCTCAAGAATGATCAAGTTGATGAGGCAAAAAAATCGGGACTTTCCTCACAGATAGAGGAAGCCATTCGTAATGAATTGGAAAACGTTGGCAGAGGAGATCGCAACTTACTGAAGCTCAATGTTGAATTTGATAGTCATGAAAATGTTGAGAAGGATTATGAGGGAGATTACTATGATCGATTGCGTTAAGTTAACAGGCGTGTAAGTAATATCAACTAAGTAGCTAATACTCTATATGATGCTAACACCGGTGCCAAGGTCAAAACAGCCAATGGCTTTGTTAGCGCTATTAAAACGTAATAAGTGGGGTCAGTGTAACGTTTATCTGATATAGTTAACTCATTCAAATATTGAGAAAAGAGAAATGGCACGACTTTTAAGGGTGAGCCCAATTGGAGTACCACAGCACATTATTCAGCGAGGCACGAATAGCCAGGCGATATTTGCGGACGATTCAGATATGCGGGCTTATTTAGGTTGGCTCAATAAATGTACTTAGGACAACCAAGCGTTCATCGACAATATGCAACCGTCTATCACGCTCCTAAGTTATTGATAGTTAGTTGGTGAATGGTCAGATGAAAATAAAAAAAGCCTCACCATCTGAAAAATAGAAATCAGGGGTCACGTGGTAAGCCTCTTTCGATAATCACAACTTATGATAATTCTGTAATTTTCGCTACGGTCTTAATTCTCGGGCAAGCTCCTAGGGGTAAAACCTTCGAGAAGCAAAATAATGTGTCACTATATTCAATTGATGAAATTGTGGGTGTCCTGATCAGCCTTGCCCTCATTCGCGTTTCTATCTGGGGATTAGGGTGGTAGCTTGTGGAGACTAAAGTAATACCTTGTGGTATACTTTATAAAAAAGTAATACTTGAGGATAATATGAATGCACCTATTTCGACCATAACCAGTAAAGGTCAGGTAACGATCCCGAAAGATGTTAGAGACGCTTTGCACTTATTAAGTGGCGATAAAGTTGAGTTTGTGCGTAATGATGCAGATGAAATTATCATTAAACCACTCACTAAAACATCTACAGAGTTGGCCGGTTTGCTAAGCAAGTATGCAAAACCAAAGCCCGTGAGTGTTGAGATGATGAATCAGCTGGTGAAAGAAAATCTTAAGAAAACATTTAAATGAAGGCTTTGGATACGAATGTGCTTGTGCGTTTTTTAGTACAAGATGATAAAAAGCAAAGCAATATTGTTCAGGCTCTTTTTTCTGAAGCTGAAAAGAATAAAGGCTCATTCTACATTACTCTTTTGGTTGTATTAGAACTCATCTGGGTATTGGAGGCTGTTTATCAGGTTTCAAGGCAAGATGTTTTGCATGCCCTGGCTGAGTTATTATCCATGCCTATTTTAAATTTTGAAAAGCAGAGTGCAATACGACGCTTTATTCTCGCTGCTAGCAATTCAACGTTTGATTTATCGGATTTATTAATTGCATATTCAGCAAATGATGCAGGTTTTGACAGAACCTATACGTTTGATAAAAAAGCAGCAAAGTTTGAACTATTTGAAAAACTATAAAGATCTGTATTGTAGGATCAGTAGTCATTACTTAGGACAACCAAGCGTTCATCGACAATATGCAACCGTCTATCACACTCCTAAGTTATTGATAGTTAGTCGATGAATGGTCAAATGAAAATAAAAAAAGCCTCACCATCTGAAAAATAGAAATCAGGGGTCACGTGGTAAGCCTCTTTCGATAATCACAACTTATGATAATTCTGTAATTTTCGCTACGGTCTTAATTCTCGGACAAGCTCCTAGGGGTAAAACCTTCGAGGAGCAAAATAATGTGTCACTATATTCAATGGTGGCACATTATGCTACAATAAATGCCACTCACTAAGTTTCAGGTAATTATCATGCAAGCAATAGAACTATCAGTAGGAAAACAAGGAAGAATTGTTATCCCCGCTTATTTGCGTAAGCAATTAGCAATAAAGCCAGGCTCACAATTACTAGCTTGGGTGGAAGATGGGCGCTTGGTTATGGAAACCAAGGCTCAGTTATGGAATCTAGTGCATAAGGCTTGTAACAAGGTTCCTAAGGATGTTGATTTGACGCAGGAGCTTATAAATGAACGCCGAGAAGCGGCATTTATAGAAAACAAATGAGTCAGGATAAATGGCTTATTGATGCTTCTGCCTTATTGGCTGCTATCCATAATGAAAAAGGCGGGGACTTAGTAGAAAAAAATATTGATCATTGTGTTATTTCTGCTGTTAACTGGTCAGAGGTTTTACAAAAACTAGAGCGTGCGGGTATCAATTCTGCTCAGGTAGAATCTGCCTTGAAAGCATTGGGTTTAGAGGTGCTTGATTTTACTGATGAGGATGCTCATATTGCCTCTAAACTCTGGAAATCATCAAAAACATTGGGCTTATCACTGGCAGATCGTGCCTGTCTTGCGACTGGTATACGCCTTAATACCAAAGTTATTACTGCTGATAAAGTATGGGCCAAAATGGAATTAGATATTGAAGTAGTTTTGATTCGCTAAAAACCTCTGATGAATGATGAACAAACAGGTTGTATTGACGATTAACTTTTTTGTATGCCATAATGGCACACAATATAATATATGAAGTATTGGTGAAATTATGTCTGCTACATCCAAATGCAAAGAAACTCGGCTCGTTGCACGTACAACCGCTGAGATTCAAGAAATCATTCAGAGAGCGGCAGATTACTCTGGTGCTAGTCTCTCTCAATTTTTAGTTGAATCGGCGATGGAGAGAGCAAGAGATGTCATTGAGCGGACTGAAACGTTACATCTTTCCATGACAGGTGCTGATGCCTTGTATGTTGCACTAGAAAATCCTCCTCGTGCTAATTCTAAGCTTCTTAAAGCTGCGCAGCATTATAAGGATACGGTTGTTGCCAGTGATAATTGAAGAAATTTCACGCAGTCATGATCGTAAAGCGTTTAATTGTGGTATTCCTGAATTAAATCAATTTTTACAACAACAAGCACGTCAGAAAAATAAAAAACAACTCTCTAAAACATGGGTTGCCTGCTTTGATTCCCCTTCTAAAACTAGTACTGGTTATTATACCTTGACTGGGTACACTGTGATTACACCACCTGAATATAAGGATTATACGCGGTATCCTCATCCTCTTAATGCCGTAAAACTTGCACGTTTAGCTGTAGATGTAACAAGCCAGGAGAAAAGAGTGGGTGAACGTTTGCTGGTAGATGCAGTTTGTCGAACCGTCTTGGTGTCAGAACAAATTTCAACTATTGGATTATTTGTTGATCCCATGACTCCAGATGTTATCCCTTTTTACCGGCAATATGGTTTTTTACCCGTTGAATCTAAAAAAGGCGCAGGACTTGAGATGTGGCTACCTATTAAAACCTGTGAAGAAATTTTTAATGCTGCTTTGTAGGCATAACGTAGCCATTCATGACGACTATTTAAAACAATACGTCTAACAACAGAGAAACTTAATAAATGAAACTTGTATCACTCGTTCTCGGCTCATTACTGCTATTTGTGTTATTAAACCCCGCTAACGCCATCAAACTTGCGCCTCCAAAAGAAGGGCAAATTTATTTTGGCGTATTCCCGGGTTTTGTTGATGAGGATCAAGTGGTTGCGGCTGAGTCTGGCGGTCAGTCTAAAATTAAGCATGCGGACTTGATTGCCGGTAAGCCTGCGATGTGGTCTTATTTTTCAAATAATTGGGTGAGCGATATTATTTACCCTAAAGCCGATATTCAGGCAATTATTAATAAAGGGAAGATTCCTTTTGTACGCTTGATGCCGATGGGTATTCCTAAGGATGGTGTTGACCGCTATGCAATTTGTCGCGGTAAAATCCATTGGGGTTCTTTTCAGCAGGCAAACCAATCGTATCTTAAAAATTGCCAAAACTTGGATCTGAAGTCACTTTATACGACGAATAGCGTCAAATACAGTTTAAGTAATATTGCGCACAGTAAAGTGATTGAAGCACAACTTCGTGCGTGGGCTGATCAGGCAAAGGCGCACTATCAACAAACTAAAATACCGTTGTTGATTGATTTTGCGGTGGAGATGAATGGCTGGTGGTTTCCTTGGGGTGGCGCGCATCAAAAACCTGCTGATTACAAAGCTGCCTATCAACGTATTATTCAAATCTTCAGAGAGCAGGGAGTTAAGCATGTGACGTGGTTTTTTCATGCTGATATTTCAGAAATACCTTATGCGGATGAACAAGGCAGTAGCCCGTTTAAATCAGCTGTTTTTAATCCGGCGCTTTATTACCCCGGTGATAATTATATCGATTGGCTAGGTTTTAGTTTATATGGTCAAAATGATAAAACAGCAGGGGCCGATCAGTGGAAATTGTTTAGCGATATTGCCAATGCAGATTCAATCTACTCGAAAGGGAAATCACAATTTCAACAGTTAGCTAGCCTTTCACAAAAGCCTATTGCGCTGTTGGAGTTTGCTGTGACTGATGGACATATGGGAGATAAAGGCATGAAGAAAGCACAATGGTTGCTGGATGCCTTTAAAAGTATAAAGATCTTAAAAGATGCTTCTGGTAAACCTAGAATTAAGGCGATAAATTACTGGAATGAAAGCTGGGAAAACGCCGAAATGACGATTGATTCATCCCCTGTAGCGCAACAACAGTTTCGCTCATTGATTGCTGACCCTACCTTTATTAACCAAGCTAATTGGCGCTAGTTGATTAGTTTCTGCTTTAAATGCAGTCATAATCTGTGTAATCTGCGTATAAAACTTCTTTGAGAGCTTCCATGATTATAATGTATGGCATAAAAAACTGTGACACCATTAAAAAGGCGCGTAAGTTTTTAGAAACAAATAATATCGACTACCAATTTCATGACTTTAGAGAGGATGGCCTAAACCCGGTACAGCTACGCGGATGGTTTCAACAGCTGGGTTGGGAGAAAGTTATTAATAAACGCAGCACCACGTGGCGTAACTTGCCGGATGAATCTAAGCAGAATATGGATGAGACACTAGCCTTAGTCATCGCGGAAGACCAGCCCACTATTATCAAGCGCCCTGTATTGGAATTAGCTGATAAGGTGATGGTGGGTTTTTCTGAGAAGAGCTATCAAGAAAGTCTAGTAAAATAAATAGAGAAGGTCGCGATGAAACAGGTGCAACTTGAAACAAAAGTATTAAAAGGTATTAGTACGCGTACCGCTAATAAAAATGAAATGAGTCCTGATACCGCTAAAATAGGTGCTTTATGGCAGACGTTTGATCAAACTGTTTCAGTTGATTATAAAAATGGTGAGCGGGTCTATGGTGTTTATACGGATTACGAATCTGATATGGACGGTGAGTTCACGGTGCTCGCGGCTTATGATGGTAAAGCGAGCGGTACGGATAATTTAGAAAAAGTCACTATTGAGGCGGGGAAATATCTGTGCTTTGAGGCGGTGGCACAGACAGAAGATGATGCGGGTAGAGCCCAAGCGATCATCCAAACATGGGGAGAGGTATGGCAGTACTTCTCGCACGAGCCTGACTACAAGCGAGCTTATACAACGGATTTTGAATTTTATAATGGCCCTGCAAAAATAGAGATTTATATCGCAATTCTTTAGCAGTTATCTAACAAAAATATCGTGAAGGTTTGTATGAGCATTAGACAATTTGAAGCGCACCAACCTATTATCCATTCAAACAGCTACGTTGATGAAACAGCGCTAGTTATTGGTGAAGTTGAAATCGGCGAAGACAGTTCTATCTGGCCGATGAGTGTTCTGCGTGGTGATGTCAATGCGATTAAAATCGGCAAACGCACAAATATTCAAGATGCCAGTGTTTTACACGTTACGCATGAAGCTAATGAATTCTCTGCAAAAATTACCGATGCTCAAATGGGTTTTCCTTTAATTATTGGTGATGATGTAACCGTCGGGCACAAAGCTTTATTGCATGCGTGTACCGTTCATAATCGTGTGTTGGTTGGCATGGGCTCAATTATTATGGATGGTGTTATTATTGAGGATGATACCATTGTTGCCGCAGGTAGTTTGGTGCCACCGCACAAGATTCTTGAAAGTGGTTATCTTTGGGTCGGAAGTCCTATCAAAAAAGCACGAGAATTGACCCTGAAAGAAAAGAACTATTTGAAATATTCAGCAGAACATTATGTACGTTTGAAAGAACGTACGGAAGCTGGGCTTGCGAGCACTTAAACGAGTTATCTAATGCGACAAATCTTGGTTATTATTTTATTGAGTTTTTTATTAGTGTCATGTGTAGGCACTAATAGCTCAAGTGAGTTTGTAAACTTACGGACTAAGCTTGCAGAGAGTCTTGTAAAATGGAAGTCTTTCAAAAATGAGCATGATGCTACTTACGAGTATGTGACTAGCTACTCAGGAAATTCTCCACCGAATAAAACAGTTATAACTGTTGAGAAAGATACTATTGTAAAACGAGAACACTATCAGACAATCAATCTGCAAAAGCTTGAGGATTCTCAAGTTTGGATTGAAGACAGCCCAGAAACTTTAGGTAAAAACGGCACTTTGAAAAAAGTGGATGACTATTATGATGAGTGTTCCGCAATACTTGATTATGCTGAAGCTAATTCTAGCGATAGTAATATTTTTGCGAGCGTAAGCTTTGATTCTAATGGGCTAATCTCTAATTGTGGTGATGGGGCTGTGGTTTATGATGATGGTTCGCATACCTTTCAAATACTAAAAATAGCGCCTATATTGTGATAAACCAAACTTAACTTTCCTAATTAAAGATAGAATATGACTAAAACACTAGAGCTTACTAAAGCACTCATCGCCCGCCCTTCAGTGACGCCCGACGACAAAGGTTGTCAGCAGTTATTAATTGATCAATTAGAGCCGCTTGGCTTTAAAGTCGAGCACATGCCGTTTGGAGAAGCGGATGACAAGGTAGATAACCTGTGGTTGCGCAAAGGCACAGAAGCGCCGTTATTTTGTTTTGCAGGTCATACCGATGTTGTGCCAACAGGCCCTATCGAAAACTGGGATAGTGATCCGTTTGAAGCAGTTGAGCGCAATGGTAAATTGTACGGTCGTGGCACGGCTGATATGAAAGGCAGTGTGGCTGCTTTTACGATTGCTTGCGCGCGTTTTGTGCAAGATCACCCCGATCATAAAGGTTCTATTTCGTATTTAATCACCAGTGATGAGGAAGGTCCTGCGCATCACGGCACGGTTAAAGTGATTGAAACACTGGAAGCGCGTAATGAAAAAATCGACTGGTGCTTGGTGGGTGAACCATCTTCAACAAATAAAGTCGGTGATGTGATTAAGAATGGGCGGCGTGGTTCATTGGGTTGTACGCTTAAAATCATCGGCAAGCAAGGGCATGTTGCTTATCCGCATTTGGCAGATAATCCGATTCATCTTGCGGCTCCTATGCTGGCAGAATTAACGGCTATGGAGTGGGATAAAGGTAATGATTTTTTCCCGCCAACCTCGTTTCAAGTGTCTAATTTAAATTCAGGAACCGGCGCGACCAATGTTATCCCTGGTGATTTGACGATGGTGTTTAATTTTCGCTTCTCCACAGAAATCACGCCTGAAGAAATCCAACAACGCGTCGAAGCTATGTTGGATAAATATGGTTTTGACTATGACATAAATTGGGCGCTATCGGGTTTGCCGTTTTTAACAGCCGAAGGTAGTTTGGTTGAATCAGCCGTTTCTGCTATCAAAAAAGTTACTGGTACTAACACCGAATTATCGACCAGTGGCGGAACATCTGATGGGCGATTTATTGCACCCACAGGCGCGCAAGTATTAGAGCTTGGGCCAACCAATGCAACCATTCACCAAATTAATGAATGTGTAGGGGTTGATGAGCTGGATACACTAGAGAAAATTTATTACGAGCTACTCGTCGGCTTGCTTGCTTGAGGCTTTTGTTATGGCAATAAAAATTCTATTAACAGGTGGGACGATTGATAAGCATTACAATGAATCTAATGGTGAACTGGATTTTAAAGAAAGCTATGTTTCTGAAATGCTAACATTAGGTCGTAATAAAACTGACATTAGTATTGAGCAAGTAATGCTAAAAGATAGTTTACAAATGAGTGATGATGATAGGCAAACTACTTTAAAAGCTTGCAAAAAGTCTAATGAAGATAAAATTCTAATTACCCACGGCACAGATACGATGGTGCAAACAGCGCAAACCTTGGCTGAGGCTAAGCTCAATAAATCTATAGTTTTGGTGGGCGCGATGGTGCCTTTTGTATTTAAACATAGTGATGCTTTGTTTAATCTAGGCTTTGCTTTGGGTGCTTTGCAAACATGTTCTAGTGGCGTTTATATCGCCATGAATGGGGTTGTGTTTGATTGGGATAAGGTGCTTAAAAATTTAAAACTTGGGCAGTTTGAGTCTATATAAATTGAAACGAGTTATAAATAAACGATGCAGCTAGATCAACGCGATTACGATAAAGAGCCTACCAGTAAGCCCGAAAAAATATTTCTTGTGGTCATGGGCTTGGCATTTTTCGGCATGATGGTCATGGAGATTCTGACAAACTATGAGCCTAAAAAACTGGGTGCTATTTTGTTTGTAGTTTTTTGGATTCCGCTATTATTTATCCATGAATTTGGTCATGCAATGATGGCAAAGGTGTTGGGCTGGCGCGTTAGCCGCATTGTGATCGGTGTGGGTAAAATATTTACACATACGCGTTTTCTAAATGCACCGATGGAAATACGCATGATTCCTTTGGAAGGCTTTGTGCAAATAGCTCCTAAAACAATACAGTTCGCGCGCTTAAAGCATGCGCTTATTTATTTTGCAGGGCCGGGGATTGAACTGTTGTTGTTCTTTTTAGTGGTTGCCTACTTGGGTGGCTTTGAGCAATTTTTCACAATCAGCAACGACTACTTTCGAATTGCCTTGCAAAGTTTCGCCTTCGCGGCGTTAGTCGGTGCTGTGCTCAATTTAGTCCCAATGGGTATACTTACCCGCGATGGCAGTACGCCGAACGATGGTATGGGGATTTTGCTATGCTTGTTTGCAACTGATATGGATTATGAAACGTGGATTAAAGAATCAAAAGAAGATGAGGCTTTTTAAAACCAGATTAACAATTATAAAAAATAATGGCACAACAATCTGCAGAGAGGCGGTCTTACAAATGATAAGATAATTTACCACAAGAACACGAAGCTCACGAAGAAAAACTAAAAACCACCTCTCTTCGTGACCTCAGTGCTTTCGTTGAGAATAAATATCTTACGGTTTTAGAGAAGTTGTAAGTGTTTAAGTTTTACCATTGATATGAAAATGCTTTGGAACGAGTAATAAGCAAACAAATCCTTGAAAGCAAAAAAGGCACGAAATAAACAAACTAAGCGTTTGTGTTTTTCGTGCCTTTCGTGGATAAGGTTTTTAACCTTATATGTTTATGCAGTGTTAGTTCAAAGGCATAATGTCATCAGTAAAGGTGCCGATAACTTGCTTCTGAACTTCTTCCATATCACTGTCAGCATCAGCAATTACGCTAACTTTAACCGTTGTTTCTACATTGCCATCTAAGTGGATTAAGATTTCAAAGTCACCGATATTGCGAATAGGACCATCTGGCATACGTACTTCACGGCGTTCAACTTTGACGCCTTTTTCAGTGATAAGCTCAGCAATCTCGTTGTTTGATACAGAACCGAATAGTTTTCCACCGACTCCGGCACGTACTTCAATCTCTAAGTCGCCAACACCTTTTACAGCTGTTAACCGATCTTCAGCGGCTTTCGTTCTTTCTGCGGCGGCTTTCTCTAAGTCAGCACGTAAGTGTTCAAATTCAGCAATGTTTGCTTTTGTAGCTGTCTTCGCTTTCTTTTGAGGCACTAAAAAGTTGCGCGCAAAACCAGCCTTTACGTCAACTACATCGCCTAAAGCACCTAAGTTCTCAATTCTTTCCATTAGTATAACTTGCATTTCTTTAACCTCTGACCTATTGGTCCTAAAATTTATTCTTTGTTAGCAATCTTTTGGCGAAAATCAGCAAAATTGTCGATAATGCCAAACGTCGCTAGTAATACAATCATTTGTACGGGTAACAAAAACATTAAAATATAAAGCCCGATAAGCCAACGACCATTCATTTCTCGTTGTTTTACCACGGCGTGTGCTAGCGATAAACCCTGAAACATAAAAACAGCAAGTCCAACCATTATTAATTCTACAATAATTTGGTTACTGCTTAGCAGTGCAACGACAATCGCAACCATTAATGCAATGGATGCCTGCTTGCCAATGCGAATTTGGCGAAACTCTTCTCCAAAACCACCGGGGTTGTAGAGGCGTGCTTGCCAGTTTCGCGCAATAATTAACGATAAAATGTTTAATATTGCGAGTGCTGCTGCAAATGTTCCTGTCATCCAACTTGCGGCGTTATTGATAGTTTCATCAAGTTTGCTCACATTCTGGTCGGTCTGCATATTTTGTAGCATGGGTTTCATTTGTTCTAACATCGGCTTCCAGAATGCCTGAGCATCGGAATTGATGAGGTGAAACAATAAAACGCCTGCTGCACTTAATGCCAAGATTAGTAATAAGGTTTTGTTCCATGAATTTGTCATGGCTAAGATGCTTGCTAGAAGCACCATAGGTAACCAGTTTATTAATCCTGCTATCACACCACTGCCAGCAGTTTGTTTAACCGCAAGGCTGATTAAAACCAATGTTGCCGTTGCTAGCAGTGTAAATATGATTCCTTGTTGCCAGCCTTTGCGCAATGTTATTAGCGCAATTGCCGCGTTGCTAAACACAATCATCGGTGGCAACAATAAAGAAATCAGGGTGGATACAATAACAAAAATAGCTGCTTGCATCCGGCCTGCCATTAAAAAGCTGGCCATAGTATTACCTTGTCTAAAATGTTCTGTTTTGTACGTTTTTTTAACTAAAGCTTATTTGTGCTGGTCTGTGTAAGGAATCAAAGCTAAGTAGCGCGCACGTTTGATAGCGGTAGCTAGCTGACGTTGATACTTTGCTTTGGTACCTGTTACACGACTTGGTACAATTTTACCGGTTTCGGTAATAAATGCTTTGAGTGTGTCTAAATCTTTGTAATCAATTTCTTTTACGCCTTCTGCGGTAAAACGGCAAAATTTCTGGCGGCGAAAACGGTGTGACATAATATTCTCCTAAGTTTAGTGAGCGATTATCTACGCTGCTTCTTTCTTTCAGCTTTTTTCTCGGCTTCTTTGCTTAGCATTGAAGGCTCAGTCTCAGGCTCGTCACGACGAATTGTTAAATTACGCAGAACCGCATCATTAAAGCGGAAAAGGTCTTCTAACTCGGATAGTGTTTTTGTATCTGTTTCAATGTTCATTAAAACATAGTGTGCTTTGTGAAGTTTGACAATAGGGTAAGCAAGTGGGCGACGACCCCAGTCTTCAAGGCGGTGGATGGTGCCTTTGTTATCTTCAACTAATTTACGGTAACGCTCTAGCATGCTAGGGAGTTGCTCAGATTGATCTGGGTGTACCAGAACAATGATTTCATAATGTCTCATTTTATCTCCTTATGGACATTTGGCTGTTTGTTATTTTTCAAACTTCTTGAAAGCAAACAGCAAGGAGGAGGCAGGTGCCCCGCGAAGCGCGGTATTATCGTGGAGTGCTTTCTAAAAGTCAATTAAGAATAGCGGATGTTTACACTTATATGGGTAAAAGCTGCTTTTTTGTCCTAGACTATTAAGTTATTAAAGGAGAAGTATAGTGAGTTTATCCGTTTTGCTAATTCAAGGTGATCAAGCATGCCGTGATGCGGAGGACTTACTTAGCGCTAAGGTTACTGATATTTCAATCCAGATTGAGTCGTCTATTGACTTTAATTTAGATTTCTCAATGTTTGATTTGCTAGTCGTCAAAAAAGATAATTTTATGACTCGTTTGAAAAAGCAGGGCGCAGCAATGATTGTTTGGGAGGATTTCTCAGATCTCTCTGAAAAAATGGATGTCTATCTTCAATTGCAGCGTCATCTAAAGCAGAATCCTATAGAACTTAGGGAGTGGGCATTGAAAGAAGTGTTGCATAATAGCGAAGCCTCTACGATTTATCATGCACTTTGTGTGACAAACCCTATCATCCCCGTTGGTAAAAGTGTCGCTATAAAATCTTTTAAATACAAGCCTCAAAGTTTGACGACAGAAAAAATCCAGCACTTTATTTCACAGGTTAGCCAAGACTCACATTTAAATGGTCTCGTTGAAATATACGATGCAGGTGTGACGTCTGATGCTTTTTATTTGGTGATGGAATATTTAAATAACGGGACTTTGCGCCAAGCTTTAAATGGCTGTGGTAATAAATTGCCTTTAGTGCATGCACTATCCTGGTTTCAAGAAATCGTGGTTGCCCTTGATGCAGTTCACCAAAAGGGGTTGATTCATCATGACTTGAAAATTGATAATGTATTGTTACGTTCAGATGGGTCGTTAGCGTTATTGGATTATGGTGTTTCAAAACGCATTTTACTGGATTCCGGTTATATATCAGAAGGTGAGTTACATTGCTCTCCACATTATGTAAGTCCCGAGCAAATATCTGGGGAGTCTTGTACGAAAAAATCCGATATTTACAGCTTGGGTGTAATTTTTTATGAGCTACTGGTGGGCAGAAAACCTTACTCTGGGAATAAAGCGTATGAGTTAATGATGCAGCAAGTCATGGCGCCTGTGCCCGTGTTGCCGCCTGAATTAACTGCTTTTCAATCGTTACTGGATAAGATGATGGCAAAAAACCCAGAGGATCGATTGTGTTGTGCAATGGATGCGATAGAAAGCTTGCCAATGGTGGCGTAATTCTTCACCATTGCTTGTATGATAGAATTAAATGAAGCATCTCGAATCAATACGTTAAATCCACCAACGATTTCTTCCGGCTTGTTGCGCTTTTTATTGCAACAAAAAGAAGTGCAAAAGATTACTGTTCCTGCTGGTGTGTCGGTATGTCAATCAGGTGACGTTTGTGAAAGTTTAGTGTTGATTTTAAATGGTCAGGTCAAAGTTTTTCGTCCTGCTGAAACGGGTCGTAGTTTGACGCTGTATTATGTTAATGAGCATGAAAGTTGTATTTTAACAGCTTCTTGTATTTTAAATAATACGCCATTTCCAGCGTTTGCAGAGACGCTTACTGAGGTTTCTGCGCTTTCTATCCCTCCAGAACAAGTAAAGCAATGGTTAGCCACAGAACCCTTATGGAGAGATTATATTTTTTCTCTATTGTCGCAGCGTATGGGAGATTTAATTGAGCTAGTTAATGCTTTGGCTTTTCAAGGGTTAGATGGTCGCTTGGCAAATTGGCTTTTGCAGCAGAGTCATACTCACTCGGTGGTACAAATAACCCATCAAGAGCTTGCCGGTGAGTTAGCGAGTTCGCGAGAAGTCATTAGTCGTTTACTGAAGTCTTTTGAGGAGCAGGGTGCGGTTGAATTGGGTCGTGGGACAATTAAAGTTCTAGAGAAGGAATTACTTAACATTTAAATGTATGTGTGATCTAAGTTACAGACTTGTGGTTTTTAATTGTTAACAATGTATGTATGAGAGCGTACTAAGGAAAGCCTGATTAAGTCCCATAAAATTCTGTAAGTCTCTTATTAGCTGACGCGGCTTAGCCAAATTCCCAGCCTCTGTGTTTTGTTCATTTTAATGGCTCGTTGCAATATGCCACAGGAGTTCATTAAAAGCTCACATGCCTTGATGCTGGAAATTTGGCGTTGCCAGATTTATGGGACTTGATCAGGCTTTCACTAAGCTAATTAGTCGTATTGTTCTCTATACTTGAAACAAATTAACTAAGGAATTATTATGAAAAACTCAGGAAATATAGACCGCATTCTTAGAATTGTCGCCGGCTTAGCTATTTTAGGCTGGGGCGCGTACGGCTGGAATAATACGGGGGTGTTCAACCTTTGGGCCTTAATTGGTGTCGTACCTTTATTCACTGGTTTGATTGGCTGGTGCCCTGCATATTCTATTTTTGGTATTAAAACGTGTTCGGTTAAGCAAAAGTAGTTTTATTATTACCTGAATCAGTGACTTTACTGCTGCATAGAACGCAAACTATTGAGTTATCACGGGTTCAGGTATTAAATAGAGACCTTTGCACGAGTCGGATGACGAGTAAAATGGTTGAAATTTCACTGTTTTTCGTTGAAAAACTCGCTAATAACCCGTTATTAGCTTCGTTTTCCGTCTCAAATCAGTAAGATTACATTCGATTTTAGCGAGCTTTAGCCGTTTTTTCGCCATCGACTCGTGCAAAGGTCTCAAATAAAGTCACTAATAAATTTTAATCATTAAAATTTATTAGTATACTTGGGCTTATTCTAAGCGGTGACAAAAAAATCTGTGTTAAATCAGGCAAGTGAAAAAATCGAACAACACTCCGACTTAGTCTGGCGTAAGCTGACTTTATCCGTCAACCACTCCTCTCAAGACTTAAAGCTATTAACACAGCGTATTCTCTTTTGTTTGGATAATAATCTATCTGAATTTTCTGCTGGTGCGTTGCAAGATCTTTTTCTTGTGCTAAAAGATAATGGTGCAGACTTACGTTTACGTATGCTTAAACTTATTAATCCTCTGCTAAACTATAACGAGCGAAAATACTTTCAGCAACAAATTGCCGCAGAACGTGATTCATCTTTATCGCAAGGCTGTCAATATTTTTCTGGTTCAGTGTTAGCTATCAATGAGTGCGAATTGAGTGAGAGTGATTTTTTGCCGATGACGTCAAGTTTTCAAAATGAATTAGAAGAAGCACAATATTTGATCGCTTGTGGTAAGTTGTTTTTAGCAAAAGAATTACTTGAAGCATCGTATTCAAAAAATTGGACAGACTCTTTATTAGAAAATGAATTGCAGTCTTTTTACTTTTATACGAAAGATAAAAAAGGGCTTGAACAATTTATTGCTAAGTTACCACAGAGTAACAATAGTGGATCTAATTCATGGCAGGCATTGCAAAAAATGGCTAGAAATTGGTAAGCCACTAGGTGTTTGATAAATGGGGATTAAAAATGAATAAAAGTGAAAAAGTGCTAACCGTATTTGTTGGCTTGATCGTGTCTCAACTTTTTTTTCAAGTAGTATCTGCCGATACTACCTATCGTGTTAAATCCTCGGATAACCTTAATAAAATCGCGGAGCGAGAATATGAAGGAAGCGGCTTAACCAATTCTCAGATATTAGTGGGTCTTTATGCTAGTAATCCTAAAGCATTTAAAAATGGCAATATCAATAAATTACTAAGGGGGAAAAAGTTAGTTTTACCTGATGTCAGTAAAATAGATCAAATTTCTCATCAGGAAGCAGAGTTGGTTCTTTCGGCGAGAACTAAAAGTAAAAAAATTAAAAAAAGAAGAACTAAAAAACGCACAAAATCAAAACGTAAAAGTAAAACAAGAAGAAATCTTGCTAAAAACAATTTGAGTTCTTCGCAAATAAAGAATGCTCAAAAAATAGATAAACTAGAGAAAGAAAGTGAATCATTAAGAAAGCGACTTGATGCATTATTAGCTCAAAAATCAGCTAGTGATAATAAATTAAACCAGCTTGAAAACTCATTAGAATCAGCATTGAAAAAATCAGCAGCCGCTGCAAGTTCAGCTGCAATCATGACAAATAATGTCAGTACGGGTGCTGGTGTTAATGAGCCAGGTAAAAAACCTCAGCAAGAGGTTAAAAGTACTGATGAGGTCTCAGGTGTAAATAAATCAAGTAAATCTGAGAGTGAATTAATTACCCAGCGGGCTAACGAAAACCTTCGTGAAGCAAATGTATTACTGGAGAAAAACCTGCAAGAATCAAAAAAAGAAATTGCTGAACGAACTCGCGTTAGTTTGGCAAAAGAGCATGCTTTAAAAGCTGAGCAAGCTGCCTCAAATGTATCAACAGGCTCACAAACGTTTGATACCTCCAACAAATATTTACAGTGGGCTTTATTAAGCCTTTTGTTATTCCCGTTGATTTGGTTTGCTAAGCGTATGATGGGTGCCAAAAAAGCGAAAGAGCAACCTGCGTGGGTTACCGAAAGTGAAGGTCAAAATGGTGTGCTGGGAGCGGGTAGCGAACAAATAGATACTTATTACCAAGAAGCCCCTGTGGAATCGAGTATTAAGTTAGATGTCGCTAGTGCTTATTTGGAATCCGGCAATATGGATGAGGCCATGGAATTACTGAATGAAATACTGTTAGAAGGTAATGCGGAGCAACAAGCGCAAGCCCAAAATTTGCTTAACCGGTATAGCTAGGTTTCGGTTGATTATATTTATCAGGAGTACGCAGAAGGTGCGGAAAACCTCCTGAGAAACCATGATACTTCGCGTATTTTTGGTTAAACTTAGTTAGTTATCTAGCAGATGAATCCAGTGAACCACTGGCACATCGCTCACTTCTTGCAAGTGAGTTTGACAACCGATATTTCCTGTAACAATCATTTCTGGTTGGTGTTTGGTCAGGTGTTTAATTTTATTGGCTTGCAGTTGTTGCGATATTTCAGCTTGTAAAATTGAATAGGTTCCTGCTGAACCACAGCATAAATGCGAGTCATTAACCGGTAATAAATTATAACCTTTGTCTGTTAATATTTTCTCCACCACGCCGTTAATTTTTTGTCCATGCTGTAAAGTACAGGGCGGATGCCAGCTTATATTCTTTGTTTGCCGCTGTTGTGTCTGTAAAGGGGTGAGGTCTTCCTTGCTGATGACTTCTGAAATATCTTTACAAAGCTCGGTGACTTTTTTAGCTTTATCAGCGTAGTCTTTATCGTCGCGTAATAAATGCGCGTAGTCTTTCACCATTGCGCCACAGCCGCTGGCGGTAATAATAATGGCTTCAGCGCCGTTTTGGATGTGTTCCCACCAAGCATCAATATTCTGTTTTACGAAGTCCAATGCTTTTTCTTCATCAGATAAATGTTGATTTACAGCGCCACAACAGCCTGCATTCTTTGGGCGAATCAATGAAATACCGAGGCGATCTAAAACTCTTGCAGTAGCTGCATTAATGTCCGGTGATAACGCCGGTTGCACGCAGCCTTCCAGAATGATCATTTGGCGTGAGTGTGTGCTACTTGGGTAGTTACCCGCTTTAATGTTTTTTGGGATTTTTTTAGATAAAATTTTCGGTAGTAAGGGTTTAAAAATCTGCCCGAGTTTAATGGTTGAGGTAAATCGTTTTTGGTAAGGCAACAAACTTAGAAGTGCTTTACGAGTCATTTTTTCTTTAAAGCCACGCGTGGTTTTTTCTTCAACTACCTTTCTGCCAATGTCTATGAGCTTGCCATATTCAACCCCTGAAGGGCAAGTAGTTTCACAGTTTCTACAAGTCAAACAGCGGTCAAGGTGGGTGCGTGTAGCTTGGGTTACGGGCTTGTCTTCAAGCACTTGTTTGATGAGATAAATGCGTCCACGTGGGCCGTCATTCTCATCGCCTAACAGCTGGTAAGTCGGGCAGGTAGCATTACAAAAGCCACAATGTACGCAGGTGCGAAGAATTTCATTGGCGAGCTTGCCGTCTGGGGTATTTAAAAATGTGGGGCTAAATTCAGTTTTCATGGTTATAGTCCCTGATACATTTTATTTGGGTTGAAAATACCGTGCGGATCCATTTTTCTTTTGAGTTGTTGATGTATCTTAAAGAGTTCCGGTGCTAAGGCCGGGAATGTTTCATCGTCTGCCCCTTTATTGTAAAAGAAGCTGGCATAACCGCCATGAGATTGCGCCAAGTTGTGAATAATGTTGGCAGGTGTTCGAGAGTGAATCCAACGTTGTGCGCCACCCCATTCAATGAGCTGGCTTGGCTCTGGTGCGTCACCTTTTTGCGCGATTGCATCATCAATTTGGCTGATGCTTTGAGTGGCTGGTGGTAGTGATAGTCGCCAGACAGGCTTATCTGTTAGAGTGAAGAATGGATGAGTGTGATCACGAATTTCTTGCCAAAAAGAGGTAGATTTATTGTCTGCCTTGGCACTGGAAAGTGCAGGAAATTTATCGTTTAAAAACGTATTTAGCCGTGTATGGCTGGTTTTTAAAATAAGCTCTGATGCCGACAAGCGTAAGCTGACAGTATTGTTATACCAAACGCTTGCGGTGATTGGGAGTTGTTGCACGCGTAGCGCTTGAAAAACAGCCAGTGCTTGATCTTGTGTGGCATCAAAGGATAGCGTTAAATCATTGGCGGGTTTGGGCAGTAATTTGATCGAAACACTTAATAAAATGCCTAAGGTGCCTTGTGATCGTACCATTAAGCGCGATAGATCATAGCCTGCTACATTCTTCATTACTTGACCGCCAAAGCTGACAATTTCTCCATCACCATTAATAATTTCTACGCCTAAAATGGCGTCACGCGCTGAGCCTGTGTAGGCGCGCCGAGGCCCTGATATGCCTGTGGCAATTGCGCCTCCAATGGTTGCTGTATTGTGAGTCGTGCCGTCTTTATCAGTAAATAGGTAGTGTGGGGGTTCAAACGGTAAAATTTGATTATTCTCGGCAAGCAACGCTTCTAGCTCACTTAGCTTAGTGCCTGCGCGTACGGTAATGCAAAGTTCGGTTGGCTCGTAACTGATAATGCCGGTATGCTGACTCAAGTCTAAAAGCTCGGCATCAAAGCGGTTGCCAAAGAAGAGCTTGCTTTTTCCACCTTGGATGCACAGTGATTTTTTGTCATTGATGGCCGATTTTACTTGTTGCTGTAGGCTTGTGCTAATGTCGTTATCTTTAATTTTCATTCGCTAAAACCTTGGGATCTCTGGGTGAGGCAGTTCACCATTATGCACATGCATCGCACCTAGTTCCGCACAGCGGTGTAGCGTCGGGATTGCCTTGCCTGGGTTTAATAAGGAGTCTGGGTCAAAGGCGCTTTTCACGGCAAAAAATTGGGTGAGTTCTGCGGGCGAGAACTGCACGCACATTTGATCAATTTTCTCATGCCCGACACCATGTTCACCGGTAATCGTTCCGCCGACTTCGACACAAAGCTCTAGAATATCTGCACCAAAGCGCTCGGCAGTTTTAAGTTCGCCTTCTTTATTGGCATCGTACAAAATCAATGGGTGTAAGTTGCCATCGCCAGCGTGAAAAACATTGGCAACAAGTAGGCCGTGATGATCGGAAAATTCTGAGATTTTTTGTAATACGTGTGCTATTTGCTTGCGCGGAATTGTGCCATCCATGCAGTAATAATCAGGTGACAAGCGACCTACAGCAGGGAAGGCGGATTTTCGACCTGCCCACAGTTTGGCTTGCTCTTCAGCGCTAGTTGCAATCACTATATTGTTGGCTTTGGCTTTCTTTAAGGTTTTCTCAACTACAATTACTTGTTCTTCAAGCTGGTCTTCATCGCCATCTAACTCGCACAGTAAAATAGCGGCGGCATCTAACGGGTAGTTGGCTTTAGCAAAGGCTTCTGCAGCGTGTATCGCGGGTTTATCCATCATCTCAAGACCTGCAGGAATGATGCCCTCGGCGATAATATCGGCAACCGCATTACCGGCTTCTTCAACTTTATCAAAGGATGCCATGAGTACTTTTACCGCATGTGGTTTGGGCAATAATTTCACGACGATTTCGACGATGATTCCTAACATGCCTTCAGAGCCTGTCATCAGCGCCAATAAATCATAGCCCGGCGTGTCGAATGTTTCAGAGCCTAACGTTAGTAAAGTGCCATTAATGGTGACGATTTTTATTTGCTGAATATTTTGTACAGTTAACCCGTATTTTAAACAATGTACGCCACCGGCATTTTCGGCAACATTACCACCGATTGAACAGGCGATTTGCGATGATGGGTCGGGCGCGTAGTAAAGCCCATATGGTCTAGCAGCCTCAGTAATTGCAAGGTTGCGTACCCCTGGTTGTACCACCGCAGTAAGGTTATTAGTATCAATGCTGAGAATTTTATTAAAGCGTGATAACCCCAAAATAATGCCGCCTTCATGTGGAAGCGCGCCACCCGATAACCCTGTGCCTGCGCCACGTGCCACGATGGGTACTTTTAAATTTGAACAAGCTTGGACAATTTTTTGTACTTGTTCAATATTGTCGGGCAACACTACCGCAACCGGCAAGCGTTGGTAAGCCGATAAGCCATCACATTCGTAAGGGGTTAGAGCTTCGGTCGTGGTGAGTAGGTATTCACTGGATACAATTTGGCTTAATTGATCAAGTAGTGTGTTTTGGGTATTTGAATCTAGATGCATTTCGTCATTCTATAATGGCTGGCGTTGATATACACTATCCCACATTAAAATTAAGCAGAAATGTGGTAATTTGGTTATTCAGGGAGCACAAATAGCAGCAATCTTTCTCGGTGGTGGCTTGGGCGCATTAGCGCGGTTTTTTGTATCCACCTTTGTCAATGAAAAAGTGGCCGGTAGCATCCCTTATGGCACGTTGACGGTTAATGTGCTGGGGTCGTTTGTAATGGGGTTTTTGGCGATATGGTTGGTTGAAAAACTTGGCTTGAATCCATTATTACGTTTAGCGATATTTGTTGGTTTTTTAGGTGCTTTTACGACCTTTTCAACATTCTCTATGGAAACCTTAAATTTGTTTGAGGAAGGTTTGGCACTTCGTGCTTTGTTGAATATGTTTGTTAATGTGAGCTTGAGCGTGTTAGCTGTGTGGCTTGGTGTTTTATTCGGAAGAATGCTTTAAAGGTCTCAAGCTGTTATAAAATTGGATAAAAATGTTAGATATAAAATTATTAAGAAATGATATTGATGCCGTTGCTAAACAATTAGCAAAGCGCAACTTCACTTTGGATGCGGCGTTGTTTCAGGCGTTAGAAGATAAGCGTAAAACCTTACAAACAGCCACTCAAGAATTGCAAAATGAACGTAACACGCGTTCAAAATCTATCGGGCAAGCAAAAGCAAAGGGTGAAGATATTCAGCCGTTATTAGCAGAAGTGGCAGACTTGGGTGACAAATTAAAAGCAGCAGAAGAAGATTTATCAACACTGCAAGCGCAAATTGATGACATCGTCATGGGTATTCCCAATCTACTGGATGACAGCGTACCTGAAGGTAAGAGCGAAGATGATAACGTTGAGGTAAGTCAGTGGGGTACACCACCGATATTTGACTTTGAGGTAAAAGATCATGTTGATTTGGGCTCACCCAATGGTCTGATGGACTTTGAATCTGCGAGTAAATTAACCGGTTCACGTTTTGTTGTGATGCGCGCAGGGATGGCGCGCATGCACCGTGCTTTAATTCAGTTTATGCTAGATACGCACATTAATGAGCATGGTTACACCGAAGTTTACGTGCCCTATATGGTGAATGAAGAAAGTTTGTTTGGTACGGGGCAGCTACCTAAGTTTGCTGAAGATCTGTATAAAATCCAAAGTGGTGATAAAGAAGCGGATAAAAGTGAGCAGAGTTATTATTTAATTCCTACTGCTGAAGTGCCGGTGACGAATCTAGTGCGTGATGAAATTGTTGATGCTAATAGTTTGCCAATACAATATACGGCGCATACGCCGTGTTTTCGTTCAGAAGCCGGCTCTTACGGGCGAGATACTCGTGGCTTGATTCGTCAGCATCAATTTGAAAAGGTTGAGTTGCTCCACTTTGTAAAGCCTGAGAACTCAGAGCAGGCGCTGGAAAATTTAGTGACTCATGCAGAAACTATTCTACAAAAATTAGAATTAGCTTATCGTAAAGTGATTTTGTGTGCCGGTGATACTGGGTTTTCAGCAAGCAAAACCTATGATTTGGAAGTATGGCTGCCTGCACAAGATACTTACCGTGAAATTTCCTCGTGTTCAAATATGAAAGATTTTCAGGCGCGCCGTATGCAGGCACGCTTCCGTAATCCAGAAACTAAAAAGCCGGAGTTACTCCATACTTTGAATGGCTCGGGCTTAGCGGTAGGGCGAACCTTAGTAGCAATAATTGAGAATTACCAGTGTGAGGATGGTAGTATACGAGTGCCCAGAGTGTTACAACCATATATGGGCGGAATGGAAATTTTAAAATAGTTGCAGAAATTAACAAAAAGGGTGTTGATGTTGTTTAATAAACTCGGCATAATGCGCCCCTTGAAAATTTAAGCCCTTTGTAAATAGAACCATCATATTATTTATGCAAAGACAGTACTGGAGAATATAAGTGCCAAATATTACATCTGCTAAAAAACGTGTTCGTCAATCTGAAAAGAGACGTGTACATAATAAACACATTCGCTCAGGTATGCGTACCCATGTTAAAGCGGTTGTTTATGCTATTGAGGCCGGTGATAAAAAAGCAGCTTCAGAGGCTTATAAGTTAGCAGTTCCAGCTTTAGATGCGAGTGTTGCAAAAGGCATTATGCATAAAAATAAAGCAGCACGTCAAAAGAGTCGTTTAAATGCACGTGTTGTTGCAATGAGTTAAACCTTATTTAATTCAGGCAATAAAAAAGTCAGCTTTTAGCTGGCTTTTTTATTGCCTGAAAATACCTTTTCGATTGTGGTTATATTATGGAACCTCTGAACAACCTAGTTGAATTCTGCGAGCTCTCCCTACGGGGCTTAGCCAAGTTCAGCTAGATTATTTAGATTCCTTAAGGAAAGCCTGATCAAGTCCATAAATTCTGGCAACGCCAAATTTCCAGCATCAAGGCATGTGAGCTTTTAATGCTTATTGCCTTTAAAGTGAACATAACACAGAGGCTGGAAATTTGGCTAAGCCCCAAAGGGTAAGGCTCTAGGGCAGCATCTCCGTTGTTGTATTTCTCATGAAGGCAATAAGCATTCATTTCAAAATACGCCTAGGATATACTGCCCTAGAGACTTACAGAATTTTATGGGACTTAATCAGGCTTTCCTAAATGATTAGTAATT
>JALSJU010000036.1 GCA_026989145.1 Thiotrichaceae bacterium | reverse complement strand
ATGCCGTTTCGGGTTGATCGTTTAAAAACCGGAACTCCCGCACGACTTGATTCACGTTCGATTGATTTTAGTAAGCTACAAGAGCAACCCGGCGATACGCCAATCCCGACCTTTTCGTATATGGGTAAGCCCGAAGATCATCCGCGTCAAATATCTTGTTATATCACCCATACTAATCAAAAAACACATGATATTATTCACGGTGGCTTAGATCGTTCACCTATGTATACCGGTGTGATTGATGGTGTTGGCCCGCGTTACTGCCCGTCGATAGAAGATAAAATTGTACGCTTTGCTGATAAAGACAGTCACCAAATATTTATCGAGCCAGAAGGCTTGGATACCTATGAAGTTTATCCAAATGGGATTTCAACCAGCTTGCCATTTGATGTTCAATTTGAGTTTATAAGATCTATCCAAGGCTTTGAAAATGCACATATTACCCGCCCAGGTTATGCCATTGAATATGACTATTTTGACCCTCGTGATTTAAACCCAACATTAGAAACTAAGTTTGTCGATGGGCTATTTTTTGCGGGTCAAATCAACGGCACAACAGGCTATGAAGAAGCAGGTGCACAAGGATTGTTAGCAGGCATTAATGCCGCGTTAAAGGTGCAAGAAAAAGAACCTTGGTTCCCAAAACGTAGCGAAGCTTATATTGGTGTGATGGTGGATGATTTGATTACGCATGGTACTCAAGAGCCGTATCGTATGTTTACTAGCAGGGCAGAGCATCGTCTTTTATTACGTGAAGATAATGCTGATTTGCGTTTGACTGAAATCGGTTATGAGCTAGGTTTGGTAGACGAAGCACGTTGGCAGGCCTTTAATGAAAAGCGTGAAAAAGTTGAAGCTGAAATGCAACGTTTACGCGATACCATTTTACGTCCAAGCGATATCAATCAGCAGCAAATTGATCACGTTTTTGATGGCTCGCTAAGTCGAGAATATCGTTTAAGTGAATTATTGCGCAGACCTAATGTGAGCTATCAATCATTAATGAGCATTGACGCCATCGGCCCAGCAGTAAAAGAGCCGAAAGTTGCTGAGCAAGTGGAAGTACAGTTTAAATACGCAGGTTATATTGATCGCCAAAAACAAGAAATAGACAAACAAAAAAACCACGAAGAAACGATTTTACCCAGTGATTTTGATTACAGTGAAATTAAAGGCGGCTTATCTAACGAAGCACGCCAAAAGCTAATAGATCAAAAACCTACAACGATAGGGCAGGCATCACGCATTCCGGGAATTACACCTGCCACAATATCTATTTTGATGGTTTATCTTAAAAAACACCGGAATTCTAATAGTCAGCTAAGCAGAAAGCTCGGTTGATTTAGCATCTTTATTTATATATAATAATTTATATTTTATATATAAGGTGTTTGAAAATGGAATCTATTGGTATTGGTGATATACAAAAAAACACCGCGCTTCTTTCAAATTTAACAGAATCCTTGGAAATTGTTGATAAACGTCGCAAGTGCACCGTTGCGATTGTTCATCCAGTGAAAAAAATAAATATAACCAGTAAGTTAGCAGGAAAATACAAAAAGAAAATTAGTGCGAAACCGCTAACAACTAAACAGCTTAACAAAGCGAAAGAGCAAGTCATGCTGGCTACGATGGAAGAAAAGTATGGTCTCACTGATTGATACGAATGTTATTGTTCGATTTTTAGTGGGTGATCATGCTGAGCATTTAAAACAAAGCATAAAAATATTTGAAGCAATCGAATCCAGAAAGATTGAAGTAGAAATACTCGATAGTGTGTTGATGGAGGTACTTTTTGTGATGGTAAAGTTTCATAAACTGCCTAAAGCCGATGTGGTTAATGATCTAAAATCTATTCTTGCGATGCAAGGGATTGTTAATACGAATAAAGTTATTCTTGCTGAGGCACTCAGTTTGTATTTAGATAAAAATATTGATTTTGTTGATGCGTTGATTTGTTCAAAAAGTAAAATTCTGGGTTATGATTGGATCAGCTTTGATTCAGATCTTAAAAAGTGTGTTTAAATGTCGGTAGATAACTTATGGAATTCAGGCTTAAAGTCATTAAATTGTCAGCCAGATCATGCCCAACTTAATCAGCTTAAACAGTACGTTGAACTACTAAACCGCTGGAATAAAACCTACAATTTAACCTCCGTTCGTGAACCTAAAGATATGATTCCATTGCATGTCTTTGATAGTTTGGTGGTTGCTGATTACCTAAAAGGTAATAGCTGTTTGGATGTAGGTAGTGGTGGCGGTTTGCCAACGATTCCGCTAGCGATTATGCAACCGCAACGTCTGTTTACGGCATTGGACACTAATGGTAAAAAAACACGTTTCATTCAGCAGGCGGTGATTGAGCTCGGTTTGAAAAATGTAAGCGTGATTCACGATCGTGTTGAAAAATGGCAAGCTGATTCAAAATTTGATGCCATCATTAGTCGTGCGTTCTCATCCATTCATGATTTTGTTTCTGCATCTTCAGTGCACCTATCAAAACAAGGCTGCTTCTATGCAATGAAAGGGCAATATCCTACGGCTGAGCTACAATATTTACCACAGGGGTTT
>JALSJU010000035.1 GCA_026989145.1 Thiotrichaceae bacterium | reverse complement strand
AAAGCATTAAACAGCTTGAATAAGGTTCAATGTTATTTTTTTATAAATATTTTATATCTTCATCAGATGCACCAACTTTATTATTTTTATAACTGCGTTGGTATTGCTTGATAATCAGATGACTGTCCTCTTTATATTGTCTTCGTCAGCAAAGCCAGGGTTAGCACCAAAGTAAATCTGCCCTCTTTTGGAGGTGCGAGCTTGATGGCGTAGGCAGGGTTTAACAGGAAAAACAGCAATATAGAGCCAAGTATAAAGGGTAAAACTTTCATCTATCAAAGTTCTCGGTTGCAAAATAATCAGTTAATTGTGCTCTCAGCACCAACCTACTTCCACGACAAACCATTTTCGTGTTTTTTCGTGCCTTTCGTGGACAATCGTCTCACGCACACTGACTAAAAGAACCGCTTCAAAGCCCGATACTTAGGTGCCTTAGCATCTGGCTCATTAATATACTCCTTCACGCCCCAACAACCATAAAACTGACAAGTTCGCGGTGCAGAGAAAGCGACAAACAGAGAACCACCCGTAATTCGATCCCAGTTTTGCAAGAACTCAACATAGAACTGCTCCATCGTGCGCACGCGGTTTGCGCCGATTAAAAATTGATTCGGCATACTTTTGGTCGAGCGTGCTTTGGGGTCGGTAAGGTGTTGCCCTCCTTCATAAGCAATTAATTTCACTCCGTATTTCTTGGCGTATTCCATTTGCTGACCAATCATTTTGTAAACATTGTTCATCGAGTACGGGTTCTTTTTATCATCTTTCATTAGCGCAAATACGCTGGGCACACTATTTACGCCACCCAATGCTTTGGCATGTACGAAAAAGTACGGCGCTATCGCCATCGCATCAACATGTTTATAAGCGTTTTTGTGCTCCATCACCACAGGAGTCATATAGCGATTAGCTGACCATACGCCCATCACTCGCACCAAACGCTGCTTGCCACCGAAAGCTTGTTCAAATATTTTAAAAATTTCTACGGCGCGTTGTGAATAGTATTTATAACCCGCCTGATTAGGGTCTCTATCAAGCCCCAATTTATGCCCCATTTGTTTGGTGTAGTGGGTTTGCATAAACACCGTATTCCACGTTTCGTTAGTGTATTCGATATACGCTTTTAGATTGGGTCGCAGGTGTTGACGCAAATACCGCGCGTACTGTTGTACAAATTGATTATCAGCGGCATGCGGGATGTTAAACCACGCATCACGATTTAACACATTAGCTAATTTCACCATAACTTCCAACGGTGCGCCACGGATACCTTCTTTGCCTGCCCATGTTGCCTTACTCATTTGGTTCATTTGATTCCAACGGCGAATTGGGTTACGAGTGATGCCTGACAAATTCATCATCCGAATGACTTTAAAATCTTTCATAAACTTTAAGTAATCGGGATTAAACACAATGCGTTCGTGATATTTCTCGAAGGATTGATAGTTGCCACGGCATTGCTTCGCGCCATTAACTCGCTGAAAAGGATTGTTGGCGCAAATGCCACCAGGCAGTAGCACCCGAATATTGCGCAAATAATTACGCGGTTCTGAGCGTTTTATAATCAGCGCTACTTGTATAAATTTATCGCCACCCGAGCGAATATCAATCACGTCCTTACCCGGTGCTGAGCTAATCACTTTTACATCATGCCCTTTACTCTCATAAGCCAGTTGGCCCTCGCCATCATAAAGCACCGTGTATTGCCCTTCTGGAAGAGTGCCTTGCGGCAGCCAATGAATTAGATAGGTGCCTGCTTTACCCCCACGTAACTCACGCGGCCAACCGTTTTTATCATAAACTACATTCCCGCTGGTAAGTTTTTTCGCTTCTTTAAACGGCATTGCCATTTTGAATAGATTAACGAACGGCACACTGGAATCAATATGCTGGATTTCATTGGTATTGATGCCGATGGGTGGGCGAGCGAATGAACTGCTTGCCAGCAGTAAAGCAAAAATAGACAGTATGATTTTTTTAATTAGCACCGTTTTCCCCTTCGTTATTATTTGAGCTATAGATTTTAGCATTTTTTAAACCCGTGATGAATCAATAACTTGCGTACTGTTCCGTAGTAAGTTGCTGATTCAGATTTTAGATCAAACTTAGCTTCAGTAGTTCGAAAATACTAAGAAATAATTTTCAAAATTTCAGATAAATCTTTTACATCTACGCTATGAGTCGCTGCTTCTTTTAAAATGGGTTTAGCGCAAAAGGCGATACGGGTATCGGCTTGAGCAAACATGCTTAAATCATTAGCGCCATCACCGACCACCAAAGTACCTTCTCGACCTACATTAAGCAACGATTGCAAACGGGTAATTAGCTCGCCTTTGGCATCAGAATGCATCATTTCGCCACCGACAGCGCCGGTAAGAAAACCATTTTCAACATGCAGAAAATTGGCAAAGTCCGCATCAATTCCAAGCTTTTTACAAGCAGGCTCAGTCGCATCACGAAAGCCACCTGAAAAACACACCACCGTGTAACCACGCTCTTTCAATCCTGCAACAACCTTAGGTGCGCCTGGCATCATGGGTAATTTTGCACACAGCGCGGTCACCTTTTCATAAGGCAAGCCTTTAAGCAAAGCAACACGCTCAACTAGCGATGTATAAAAATCTAGCTCACCCCGCATAGCACGCTCGGTGACTGCAACCACCTGCTCTTTAAAGCCCAGTTCATCCGCAAAGAAGTCAATGGTCTCGCCATCCATCAGGGTTGAATCAAAATCAAATACGGCTAATTTGGTCATTGGCATCTCGCAACGTTATAAAAGGACTTATTATATACTGAGCGCCTTTTTAAAAAGCAATTTAATATAAACTGCGACCTTTGCACGCACCGAATGACGATTAGATACGACTATCCCCTTATCACTTCGTTTGGTAAGCCAACAACCTTAAGGCATTGGCTACCACCAATAACGTAGAACCTTCATGGAATAACACAGCAACGCCAATATTGGCAAACCCCAGCAAGGTAGCAGGGACCAGCAGCGCCACCATCCCCAGGCTCACCCAGAGGTTTTGCTTGATAATTGTTTTTGCCTTGCGGCTTAGTCCAATTGCAAAGGGTAGATTATTAAGTTTATCTGCCATTAGTGCAATATCGGCAGTTTCCAGTGCCACATCAGATCCAGCAGCACCCATGGCGATACCCACAGTGCTTTTTGCCATGGCTGGCGCATCATTGACCCCGTCGCCAACCATCGCCACCTTACCCTCTTGTGCTTTTAATTTTTCGATGGCTGCAACCTTATCTTCAGGCAATAAACCACCCATTGGGTCGGTGATGCCAATGGATTTTGCAACTGCGTTGGCAACTTGCTGGTTGTCACCGGTAAGCATAATCATGCGGCGAATTCCCATTCCGGACAAGGATCTCAGCGTTTCTTTTGCCTCGGCACGCGCAACATCCATCACTGCAATAATGCCAAGATATTGATCATCCCTGTGAACAATCATGGCAGTATGACCATCCGCTTCAAGCTCAGCCATCTGCTTGGTAATGGCATCTGGAGCAGCTTGCTTTGTAAGCTCCTCAAACAGGCGACGGTTGCCAATATGTACCACACTGCCCTGATATTCCGCTTTGATACCACGTGCCATAAGTGCTTGCAGATTACTTGCGTCTTCCACATCAACGTTACCCAGTAAATCCTGACCACCTTTGACAATCGCTGCGGCAAGGGGATGGTCACTGAGTTTTTCAACAGCAACGGCTACGCGCAACAGTTCTTCCTCTGATGTATCACCAAAAGAGATGGTATCGGTGAGTTTCGGCTTTCCTTCGGTGAGCGTGCCGGTTTTATCAAAAGCAACCGCACTCAGCGAACCCAGGTCTTCTAAAGGCCTACCACCCTTGATTAACACACCCTGCTTCGCGGCACGCGCCACACCCGCAAGCACCGCGCTAGGCGTAGATATCGCCAGCGCACAGGGAGATGCGGCCACCAGCACTGCCATGGCACGGTAAAAGCTATCCTTAAAAGGTTCGTCAATTACCACAAAGGCAAATAATAACAAGCCGACCATAATCAGCACAGCAGGCACAAAATAACGCTCAAACTTATCCGTTAATTGTTGGGTAGGTGATTTTTGTGTCTCGGCTTCCTTGACCAATTCAACCAGCCTTGACAAGGTACTGTCTTTGGCTTCTTTTAACACTTTTACTTCCAGTACCGAACTACCGTTAATGGTTCCTGCAAAGGCACGGTTTTCGGCTGGCAATGTTTGCAGATCAAATTCAGCTTGTAGTTTTTCTACCGGGACTTTATCGACAGGAACACTTTCGCCGGTGATGGGTGCCTGATCAACCGCACTGCTACCAGAGACTACCACACCATCAGCAGCGATTTTGGTATTGGGCTTGACGATGATAATATCACCCAGTTTGAGCTGTTTGATGGGTATTTCAAGCTGATTGCCATCCCGCTTCAGCAACGCCGTCGGCGAAGCCAGATCCGACAATGCAGCAATGGATTTACGCGCCTTGTTCATCGCATAGGCTTCCAGTGCATGACCCAAGCTAAACAAAAACAGCAGTAAAGCACCCTCTTCCCATTTCCCCAGAGCTGCGGCACCGGCGGCAGCCACCAGCATTAAGAAATCAATTTCAAAACTACCTTTACGGATGGTTTCAATGGCTTCCAGCAGAGTAAAATAGCCACCCAAAAGGAACGCAACCATAAACAAGCCAATGGGTAACCAGTCAGGAACGGTATCAATAAAACCCAGAATTAAACCACTTAACCAGAAGATACCGCTACCAATGGCAAAATAAAGCTCAGTATTTTCACCGAAAATCCCGCCATGTTCATGATTATGTGCACCGCCCGCAGCTTGCTCCTCCCCTGCCTCATGATCGTGGTCATGATCTTCGTGGTCAGCAAGCTGTTCATTCAGCAGGGATTGATCAAAATCCAGTCCATTTTTTGCCACAGCCTGCAACACGCTGGATTGATTAATCACTTGCGTATCCCATTCCAAGCGAACCACACCTGAAGCCGATGTTACCGCTTCCAGAATACCCGGCACAGCCAGTAAGGATTGCTCTATACGGCGCGCATGGCGCTGATGGCGAATACCTGTAACACCCAGCAAGCGATGCCGATAGCGCGAGCTAATCTCTGCACCACTTTGCTGAGCGATGGTTTTGATCTGGTTCAATGCAATAACATCAGAATCGTAGTGAATACATAATGCAACAGGTTCTGCCTGCTTAATATGTACCTTTTGTATGCCAGCCTTGCCTTGCAGCAAGGTAATAATTCGATCTATACAAAGGTCTTTTTCATCCACGGCCTCTGGTAATAATAAGAGAATATCAATTTGTAGTTTTTTCATGTGTTAACCCCAGGGGAAATATCAAAATCACACAATATGAATCAACATATTATGCAAAATATAAGGTATAGAAAAAACTAAGTTCTAGGAGGTCTGCGGATAGGGATTAAATCAGTAAAAGCTAAAGAAGCTTGAAATTTATGGAATAAAACATGGTTGCTTTGCATCTCTGAAAAAGGTGCAACAGGAAAAAGCCCTGTTGTATGTGCCTGGTGATGAGAACAGTGACCTCCCACATCCATACAAAGAGTCTGCTCATCAACGCCACTTTTATCCTTGTAAACAAGTGAGGAAATATTTTGATCAAGAGTATCAGATAAATATACATCCATCGCCATACTGCTGTGGGTAAACAGCACAAACAGTATCAGCAGTCTAGCGATCAGGCGATTCATAATAGCTTGACTATAATCAAGTCAGTAGCACGTTTCAATCAGAAAATGATTACAACAAAATAACCACCGATTCGTGCAAAGATCTCAAACTAACCTCATATTGAAAATACCCTACAACCAGCTATCAATTTTTGCCTTATCTGGAATTCCGCCCGCATGCACAACAGCTTCATCAATCACCACGCCTGGGGTTGACATCACACCGTAGCCCATGATCTGAGCCATATCTTCTACTTTCTCGATTTGCACATCTACACCTTTAGCTTCTGCAGCCGCAATGATAAGTTTCGCTGTATTTTCACAATTTGCGCATCCACTTCCTAATACTTTAATAACTTTCATCATTTATTTCCCTTTTGTAATTTATTTAATTTGCAACAGTTTAGTTACAAAATTAACAACAAGACTGACCGCTGGGAGTGCTTGAGCAGCAGCTCTCTTCCTCTTTTTTTATTCCCTTGGCAGTTGTAGACGTGCCACAACAGCCTTCTGATGCTTCGGTCACAACGCCTAAACCAGATTTTTCATCAAAAGCCGCATCAATTTTTTCTGCTGCTTCATCACGAATATGGCGCGCAATTTCTATCGCTGTATTAATTTGCGACTCTGGGATTCCCATCTGGCGTAATTTATCAAGTTGACACATGCCCATCGCTGGGTGTTTTGCTGCTATCCCTGACGCCAGTGAAATTAGTGCAACGATGGAGGAGTGTAAATGTAGATCATTTGACATAATAAATTTCCTTTCTATTTGCTTACTTGGTTTTCAATCATTGGGACTTTAGATGGCTAAAAAGTTAAATGCCCAACCCACCAAGGTGAATGACACGGCTAAAACGGAAGCATAAATTGCTAATGCTGGCCATTGAATAACTTTTCGTAAAATTAACATTTCCGGTAACGAGAGTGCAGCGATGCTCATCATAAAAGCTAGGGTTGTGCCTATTGCAACGCCTTTGCCCATCATTGCCTCTACAATAGGTATTACGCCCGTTGCATTTGAATATAAAGGCACACCTAGTAGTACGGCGAGCGGTGTTGCTAACCAGTTATCTCCACCGAGGTGCTCAACCACCCAAGCTTCAGGCACAAAACCATGAAATGCAGCGCCAACAGCGATCCCTATAAAGACCCATTTCCAAATGCGTTTAACAATTTCTTTTACTTCACCCCAAGCATAACAGTGCCTACCTAGCAGCGATGTATCTTCTTCAATTTGAGCCATTTCGCCCATTTTAATTTTCCAAACATAATCTTCAACCCATTTCTCAGGTTTAAATATTTCCATAATAACGCCACCGACATAGGCAACAAACAGTCCTGCGGCCACATAAAATGCTGTTAGCTTCCAGCCTAGCACACCCACTAAAATCACTACGGCGACTTCATTAATCATTGGGCTGGCAATTAAAAAAGAGAAGGTAACCCCCAAAGGGATACCCGCTTCAACAAATCCAATAAATAATGGCACAGACGAACAAGAGCAAAAAGGAGTCACCGCACCGAGTAAAATAGCTAAAGTACGCGCCAGCCATTTAGGTTTACCGCGCACGAAAGCTCTAACCTTTTCAGGGCTTAGTAGGGCGCGCAGTAAGCCCATTAAATAAATTATTAGCACTAACATCACAAATATCTTGCTGATGTCCATGACAAAAAATTGTACCGCAGCACCTAGCGGGGTTGATGCATCAAGGCCTAACAACTGATAGGCAATGAGGTTTCCAAGCTGTTCAAACATAATTGATCGACGTATTCCTGTGAGTCCTTTGTATCAGGCGATAATATTCCTCAAAACATATATATGTCAAATCGAATGTATTATTTATTTTTTATCGTGTTAAAATCAGCCCATGCTAACGCCCGAAGAATTCACTAAAGCCTTGTCTGATGAGACTCGCTTACGCATTTTAATTTTACTAACGCAGCTTGATGAGCTTTGCGTCTGCCAGCTGACTGAGGCACTTGATATAATCCAGCCAAAAATCTCACGCCACCTTGCCGTGTTACGTGAAAAAGAAATTTTGCTCGATCAACGTAAAGGACAGTGGATTTTTTATCGCTTACACCCAGCGCTTGAAGAATGGTGTCATACAAGTTTAGGCGGTTTAGCTAAAGGGGCTAAGAATCGCCAACCGTATGCGGGTGATTTAGAGAAAATAAAACGTTCGAACTTGCCAGAAGGCCTGTGTCGCTAGCGCTTCTTTTTACTAAGCTTATTAGACTTTTCGTGTGGGTTCTTTTTCTTTTGCCGATACACTTGTGAGGGTGAAAGCGTAGCACGTTTATCGCCTCTACCTTCAAACGGGTTATCTCCAGTTTTAAATTGAATCCGTACTTGTGTGCCTTTAAGCTTTAAAGTATCACGAAAATAATTCATCAAATAACGTTTATAACTTCCCGGAATACGCTTGGTTTGATTACCATGAATAATCACCGTAAAGGGGTTATTGCCCCCCTGATGTGCGTAACGTAGCTTGATTCGCCTTGCAGCAACTACAGGCAGCTGATGTGCATCGGTTGCTGTTTGCAGCATACGCGTCATGCGTGAAGTGGATACATCTAACATTGCCGAGTCATATGCTTCATGCACGGATTTATACAGATGCCCTACTCCCGTTCCATGTAAAGCCGAGATAAAATGCTTATCCGCAAAATCTAAAAAAGGCAGTTTAACCTCGAGTTTAACTTTAATTTGCTCACGCGCGTATTCATCCAAACCATCCCATTTGTTAATTGCCACCACTAAAGAGCGACCCGCATCCAATACCAAGCCCAGTAAATGTGCATCTTGATCGGTTATAGTTTCGTGCGCATCGAGCAGCATTATTACGACATGCGAGTTTTCAATCGCGGATAGCGTTTTAATGATACTAAAGGTTTCAATCGCCTCTTTAACTTTAGCGCGGCGACGTACACCTGCCGTATCAATTAGCGTATATTTTTGTCCATCCCGCTCAAAAGGTACATAAATACTATCACGCGTGGTGCCGGGTTTATCAAACGCGACAACGCGCTCTTCCCCCATTATCCGATTTATAAGCGTAGATTTACCTACATTGGGACGACCTACAAAGGCGATGCGGATACTGTCTTTATATTCCAGCGGTACTTCGTCTTCCTCCCCATCATCTTCGGGGAAAGTCTTTAATAAAGCGCTGATCATTTGAGTGACGCCTCGGCCATGAGCCGCCGCAATCGCAAAAACATCTTTAAAGCCGAGTTGATAAAACTCTGCTTTTGCTTGCTCAGGGTCTACTGCATCGGTTTTATTTACCACCAAAAATACCGACTTTCCCGCTTTGCGTAAGCGATCAGCAACCAAATGATCGGCAGGCGTTAGCCCTTCACGACCATCCACCATAAACAAAACGGTACTTGCCTCATCTACCGCTAACCATGTTTGATTCGCCATGTACTCGTCGATACCAGCATCATCACCACTTAAACCACCAGTATCAATCACTAAATAGGAGCGGCCTTCGTCATCAAACTCATCTGCACCTAATACGCCTTGACCGTATTTACGATCACGAGTAAGCCCTGGAAAATCAGCCACCAGCGCATCTCGCGATTTAGTTAAGCGATTAAATAAGGTAGATTTGCCGACATTTGGGCGACCGACTAAGGCGAATACGGGTTTCATAAGGAGCACAAGATTAAAACAAGGCGTTAGAATAACAAATTGCGTTGCTTTTTTATATGCTAGTCACAACTAAATAAAGGGGTTAAAATAACACAATCATAAAAAGTAAATAGTATAAAAAATGCCTCGATTCAAACTATCCTCTGTGACACTTATTTTACTGGTTTCGTTATTTATAACAGTAGTGCATAACCAAGTTCTTTTTTCAAAATTAACCGATAAGTTAGACCTATTCTCATTGCAAGGTAGCGGCTATGTCATTACCTTATTTTCAATAATTTTTCTTATTCTAGTCATTATTCAATTCGTTATTGGGGTACGCTATTTACTCAAACCACTGATTATCATTTTGCTGCTCTCATCGGCGGCCCTATCTTATTTTAGCCAGCAGTTAGGGGTTATTTTTGATGAAGATATGGTGCGTAATATTGTCGAAACCATTAAAGATAACAATAAACAAGAAGCTGCTGAATTATTATCACCACCGTTAATCAAGCATGTTTTGTTGTACGGTGCTTTGCCTTCACTACTTGTTCTTTGGACAAAAGTTACATTCAAACCACTATTTAAAGAAGTCTTCACTCGGCTTAGTTACCTGCTAATTTTCGTTATCATTACTACCATTATTGCCCTACTTAACTTTAAATATACCACTTACTTTTCACGCGAGAATAAAGATTTACAAGCATATATTACTCCACACTATGCCATTGACTCTGTTGCTTGGTTTTTTATCAATGAACACACGAAAGCCAATGCTATTTTTAAAACCCTTGGCGAAGATGCCGTACAGAAAAAAGTAAACAAACAACAGACTATTGGCATAATGGTTGTTGGTGAAACCGCCAGAGCGGATCACTTTTCACTCAATGGCTATTCTCGTGAAACTAATCCCAAACTAAAACAAGAGACTCTGATTAATTATCAGCAAGCAACCTCTTGCGGAACATCTACTGCTTTCTCAGTACCCTGTATGTTTTCTTTTTTAAAACGTGATAACTATTCGCCCAACAAAGCAGCGCTACAAAGCAACAGCCTTGATGTGTTAGTTAAAGCCGGCGTAAAAGTCATTTGGCTGGATAACAATTCAAGCTGTAAAGGTGTATGCGACCGGATTGGAGAGACCAATTTACGTCGAGAACCTGATGAGGCATCACCCTACTATTCAGACGGCGAAGTGTTTGATGAAGCCCTAATTAGCACAATGAAAACGGTTCTGGCAAAGAATAATGACGATAAAGATATTTTATTTGTACTGCATACATTGGGTAGTCATGGCCCTAAGTATTACAAACGCTACCCTGATGAGTTCTCACAATTTGAACCTGCTTGTAAAAAAGCAACCCCGCAAGAATGCACCGATGCTGAAAATATTAATGCTTACGACAACACCATTTTATATACCGACCATGTTTTAAGCCAAATTATTGCCTTTTTAAAAGCACAAAAAGACGTCCAAAGCTTTATGGTTTACGCTTCTGATCATGGCGAATCATTAGGTGAAAATGGCGTTTACTTACATGGCTTGCCGTACTTCTTAGCACCCGATGCACAAACGCATGTGCCAATGTTGCTGTGGCTTTCCAATACTTATATTAATGCTCGATCACTTAATATTGGGCTACTTAAACAACAGCAAACATCAAAAAATATTTCACATGACAACTTATCGCATTCATTGCTCGGGGCGTTTAACGTAAATTCAAAAGTTTATGAACACCAATTAGATTTATTTTAGTGACGTTTAAAGCACCGTTTAGAGTAGCTCATTCAAATCTATTTATTCAGGTAAGTATAACATCCTTGCACAGGTGTTCCTCCCGTCTTTAAGCGACGGCTTACCTCTAAAGTGGAAAGATCGACCTCATAAAAAACACCGTTATTTGAAGCAAAGGCATAAAAGAAATCACCCTTTGAATCTGTAAAACTTGTATGAGATTGCATAATCTCTTCATTAATAGCAGCACCGCTTACTATCAGATTTTTTATCTTCTCATGTTTTAATGTATCAACAATCGTAATAAATGGAGATAAATGATTCGTAATGACACCAAGGTTTCTCTTAGGAATAAAAAGAGTATGCCCACTACCTTCACCCGCTTCAATCCTTTTCACAATGTGCATTTTTTTAATATCTATCACTAATACTTCACCTGCTTTTGACCCCACATATAGATGCTTACCATTTGGGTGAAAGGTAGCATGATGGCCACCTGTTTCAAGTTGAGGGTCTATGACTGAATCAGTCTTTTTATTATGAGAATCATGAGCCGCTTGAGTCAATGCATGATCAAAAGAGACACTTTTATCAATTAACAGCTCATTTCCGGATAGTTTCAGCTTAAGTATTGATGGTGGAATATTATCTGAAACCGCTCCCTCAGCCACAACATAAAAAATATCATTAAGCTGATCATCAGCAGAAATTCCTGAATCCATGCCATCAAGTCCCTTACCAATGAAATGATGAACAGACGTAGGTGTATCTAAAGCACTAAGAAAACTAACATTCCACCTGCTACCGGCCTTTATTACCTTATACAAATTAATTTTTCTAGCTTCTCGGTCAAGGAGAGCAAAAATGTTTTTTGTTAACCACGCTGGGTGACCTGTAGCATTTGATCCACCAAAATCCTTAGGTTCTACTAATACATCTCTTCCAACAGTTGCAACTACCTCATCTGAATTAGGGTCTATTAATGATGCCATTGGTTTATTAACGCCACTAACAAGCTGCAAGCCCAACACTGCATTATATGCACAAGACCGAGGGGTGAAAGACAAAGGTATTGTTCCCGTGATTTCTCGAGTAGATACATCAATTACCTCTAACCAAGGAGATTTTCTAGTTACCCCGTACAACTTCCCTAAAACACCTTTACTGCCATCTGCACGACCAACAGTATATGGTTTTATGCCATTTGTACTGGTATCACTGCTCAATGTCATGCTTTTAACGTCTATTCCTACAATACGATTTCTAGTAATATCACCATAAAACGCAGTTAATCTCCCCTCCTCAGAAGTAGGGGCTAGTGAGTGAGAGGACGAATGAGACTTCTTGAAGTCTTTTGACGATTCCGTCCCACCACAACCAAACAGGGTACTTACGAGAGTTAACAGTACTACAAACTTGATATTTATCATTTAGACCACCTATATAAATTGAGTTTCCAGTATAGATTGGGGAAAAAAATCGCATTGACAACGATCAAAGTCGAATAATTAATGAGCAACAGAGGAAAATAACACCAGTTTGCGTTATTTAGTACTCAAATGAACCCGTTTTCAAAAACTGTGTAGTGAGTTTTGCAACCTGCTTTGAAAATAACAATCCCGTATGGGACTTATTCACCACTGCATGCGCAGTTTGTTTTGGGTGTTTTGTTTCTTCAATTAACACGGTGCCGTCACCTGCCCCCGGTAAACCACCCGTTAATAAACCCAAGCCTGAGTTCTTAGAGCCTGCAATCATGCCCCATTCGCGTTGGTTATCCCACGCTGGAATATTCTCCCCCGACAAAGCACTCGGCATGCTTTTAGCTAATAATGGTGAGACGACTGGCCAGCCTTGTACCTTTTGCGCAATCCAACTGCCGTTTACCGGCGACCCTAGCATCACGACACGCCCTGCAGGTATATCATCAAACTGGCTTAAAAGGTGCATGGTGATAATGCCGCCTAAACTATGCCCCACGATATGTAGATCCGGCAGCTGCAGCTTTTGAATTTTTTGGTGGATTGCTTGTGCATTCTCAGCGGCTGTTTTGAGTACAGATTGGTAAAAAACGTAATGAACCTTAAAGCCTGACTTCTCTAGCTGATTGCCCAAGTAACGCATCTCGATGGGATTCATGAGAATCCCGTGGATGAGTACTACGTTTTTTTGAGGTTCAACCAAAGTTTGCTGATTATTGGAACTAGAATAGCTACAACTAACTGTCGTCAACAGTATAAGGCAGCTCAAGAAGAGTGATAGTTGCTTCATTATTGGCAAGTGTTAACGCCTCATTTGCTTCGGCTATTTTCAAGACCGCTAATGCTTCAACTTTGCCTTCAGGGTTAATCACCGCATTGAGAATTTTCCCGGCGGCTTTATCATTTGTAGACAAAATTGAGTCATTGATTGCGGGCAACTGATCCGTATCTATTAACAAACGGTACATACGACGCTTGGTTTTACCCAAATAATTAAGCCGTGCAACAATCTCTTGACCGGGATAACAACCTTTTTTGAAATCAACGCCATTGACTTGAATAAAGTTAATCATTTGGGGAATCCATGCCTCAGAACTTGCTTGGCTTATATGCGGGATTCCTGCAACGATATTCAAATATTCCCAGTGATAATCAGGGGCCACTTTTATATTACCCACTAAAACGTTGCTACTTTCCAGATCGCCGAAAATTTCATAACGCGGTGTTTTATCAGCAAGTTTTAATACCGTTAAACCGTTGATTATTTTCGCGCTATCGGCTTCACTGGGTAAGCTTTCACCTAGTAATGCCTCTAAATCTTGACCAGCGAAATCACCCGAAACACCTAAATGAACATACGATTCAGTCACATCTTCAAGTGACACTTTCGACATCATCACATACATGCTTAGCTTTTTTAAGACATGTTCGATCATATCCTGAGCAAGCGATAAGTAATAAGCATCCTCACGCTTAAAGAGCCTTAGCGTCGTAATAATACGCCCTTTTGGGGAGCACCACGCTGTTATCTGATGCGTTGTTTCGCTAACATTAGCAACTTCATTGGTTAACTGGTTTTGTAAGAAAGATTCAGCATCTTCACCATAGACTTTAATTAGCCCTTGAGTCAGGTCTGTATTTAGCCCATGGCGAGATGATGATTGAGACAAACTAGATAATAACGTCTCTGATGACATATTATTTTTTATCTTCTGTTTTTTCGCTAGCTGTCGTCGCGTCTTTTGACTCTTCAACTTTTTCTACTTTAGCTGGCTCTGGTAGTGTGATTTTAACATCAGCTGATTTCTTTAACTCGTCCATATACGCCAACATTTTCTTTTGCGAGATAACACGCTTTAACTGTGGTTTTAAAGTATCTAACTCGGGTAACTTTGCATTTCGGCTATCTTCTAACTTAATGATATGGTAACCAAACTGAGTCTTTACCGGTGTTTTAGAAATCTCACCTTTTTTCATAGCTTTAAGTGCGTCAGCAAATGCTGGAACCATTGTTTGTGCTTTAAACCAACCTAATGAACCACCGTTTGAGCCTGAAGGCCCCGTTGATTTTTCTTTTGCTAGTTTTTCAAAATCTGCTCCGTCTTCAAGCTCTTTAATAATTGCTTTCGCCGCATCTTCTTCCTTCACTAAAATATGACGTGCATTGAACTCTTGTGTGGCAAGTTTTGTTACTCGTTCATCGTAAGCCTTTTTGATTTCTTCATCACTAATATCAAACGACTCAACTTTCTCTTTAGTCCAGGTTTTTAACAAAACGTTACGGGTAAAATCAGCAATTGCTTTTTTCGAGGCAGGACGCTCTAAAATATCTGTTTTCTTAGCTTCCTGGAGTGCGATTTCAGTTGCCACCAAGTCATCTACTGCCGCTTGTTGATCAGCTCTGCCAGATTTCTTTAAGATATTCATGTAGCCATTTAAGGTGCTTTTCATGATCTTATCGCCGTTTACTGTAGCGATTACGGTATCTTCTACCGTTATAGCGCTTGCATCTGCCGCCGCTTCTTTTTTCATATGTCCATCAGCATAAACAGCTGTTGCGCCAAGCATTAAACCCATGATTGATGTTGCTAATATTTTTTTGTTTAACATTATTTTTGTTCCCTTACTGAGATATGAATTGAATATTGAGACCTTTGCACGGCTCGGATGACAAGTATCATGACTGAAATCCCGATGTTTCTTTCACCACCGACTCGTGCAAAGGTCTCATGTTGTAAAGTATAGTTACGGAAAAACTTTTTTAAAGGGTTTCACGATAACATTTTTGTAAACACCCGCTTTAATATAAGGATCGGCATCTGCCCATTCTTTTGCTGCGTCTAACGAATAAAATTCTGCCACAATCAGACTCCCTGTAAAGCCATTAGTTCCCGGATCTTCGCTATCAACTGCAGGGTGTGGCCCTGCGATAACAATACGCCCAGCATCAACTAAAAGTTGCAAACGCGCGATATGATCGGGGCGTGCAGATAGCCGCTTTTCCAAACTATTTGTAACATCTTCTGCGATAATAGCGTATAACAAAATGTACTCCTTATGGCTAGTAGCAATGGCTAAGGCTCAATTAGTCTTTACTTTCGTCTTCGACAGGCGTGGCATGTTTTGCTAAATAAATACCTTGTGCAATCATAAAAACCAGCGTCAGCCCAAGAATCCCAAAGAGCTTAAAGTTGACCCAGTTTTCATCATCCACTCCCGCATAGTGGAAAGCAACAATATAATTAAGCACACCAATAAAGATAAAAAACGCACCCCAGCTATACGTTAGAATTCTCCATACGTTTTTTGGCACAGACACCGCATGCGACATCATTCGCTCGATCAAGGTTTTTTTACCAATAAATAAGCTACCTAGCAATACAGAGGCAAAAAACCAATTAAAAATACTTACCTTCCATTTAATAAAATCAGGGTCACGCGAAACTACGGTAATACTGCCAAATATAATTAAAATAACCAATGAGATCAAATGCATTTTTTCAAGCTTTTTATACGTAACCCAATGCAGAATATTTTGCAAAATGGTCGCGATGATAATCACCAACGTGGCAAATATAATGGCGTGTTTCGGGTTGCTTTGTTGTAAATCAACACCTGGAATTTGATTGCCTACATCAATTAACGCAGGCGGCAAATCACCAAAGAATTTATAGGCAATAAAGAAGAAAACCACGGGTAAAAAATCGAACAAAAACTTCATAGGAAATTAATCTGTGTCTGCTGTAGAATAGCGCATTTTACAGCTTAGCTGCTTTAGTTAATAGTTCTATGAGTCAATATTTTGAAATCCACCCTGATAACCCGCAAAAAAGGCTGATTCAGCAGGCGGTTGAAATCATCAATAAAGGTGGCGTCGTCATCTACCCTACTGACTCCAGCTATGCGATTGGCTGTCATCTTGATGATAAAAAAGCGGTTGATAAAATCCGCATGATTCGTCAGCTTAATAAAGAACACAACTTTACCTTAGTATGCAGTGATTTATCTGAAATTGCTCAATATGCAGTGATCGATAATATCAATTACCGACTGATGAAAACACTCACCCCTGGGCCTTACACTTTTATACTACAAGCCAGCCGGGATGTACCCAAGCGCCTACAAAACCCGAAACGTAAAACCATTGGTGTGCGCGTACCTGATAATGCTGTGTGCTCTGCTCTACTGGAAGAACTAGGTCAACCATTAATGTCCAGCACCTTGATTTTACCCAATGAAGATTTACCCATGACCGACCCTCATGAAATTAGGGTAACATTAGAAAGCGTAGTTGATTTAATTATTGATGGCGGTTACAGCGGACATGAGCCTACCACCGTAATCAACCTTGTCGATGGCTCACCTGAAATATTACGCCAAGGACTGGGTAATACCGATTGGCTGAAGCAACATTAGAATAACCAAGGATGTCAGATGGACTTTGATATAGAAAAAATAATTTACACCACCGCAGTTTGGGCATTGCCTGTGCTCTTTGCGATTACCTTACACGAAGTTGCTCACGGCTGGGTGGCCAGCAAGCTAGGGGATAGCACCGCTAAAATGTTAGGCCGATTGAGTTTAAACCCCATTAAACATATCGATCCAATTGGTACCATTGTCGTACCATTAGTGATGGTATTAGTTTCCGGCTTCGCATTCGGCTGGGCAAAACCTGTGCCAGTTAATATGAACAACTTAAATAACCCTCGTAAGGATATGGCAATCGTTGCTATGGCTGGCCCACTTGCCAATGTAGCAATGGCAATTTTTTGGGTTATCTTTTTAAAGCTTGTTAGCATAACGGTCTCTGACCTAAATATCGCCAAAGGCTTAATGGCAATGGGACAAGCTGGGATTATCATTAATTTAGTTTTGTTTGTATTCAACCTATTCCCAATCCCACCTTTGGATGGCAGCAAAGTCTTATCTGGTTTTTTACCACGCTCCGCCGCGCTAATGATGGATAAAATAGAACCATACGGGTTTTTTATTGTGGTAGGCCTGCTTTACTTTGGGATTTTAGGCACAGTAATGAATCCTATTATTAGCTTTTTTATGAATACCTTAAACTCACTCTTCTTTTAATTAATAACAATTTAAATAATACTTAAAACTATGTCAGTAACTATTCCACAAAATCAACGCGTCGTATCCGGCATGCGCCCGACGGGAAAACTCCACCTTGGTCATTATCACGGTGTTCTTAAAAATTGGGTTGATATGCAGCTCAACTACGAATGCTTCTTTTTTGTGGCAGATTGGCATGCACTCACCACTCATTATGATGATCCGAGTCAAACACCTAAACACGTAGAAGACATGGTAATTGACTGGTTAGCCGCTGGGATTAGCCCCAGTTCAGCAACCATTTTTTTGCAATCTCAAGTTCCTGAACATGCCGAGTTACATTTACTGCTCTCAATGATTACCCCGCTGAGCTGGTTAGAGCGTGTACCTACTTATAAAGATCAGCAGGAAAAATTACGCGAGAAAGATTTAGCTACCTACGGTTTTTTAGGTTACCCGCTATTGCAATCAGCCGATATTTTATTATACAAGGCCGATATGGTTCCCGTGGGTGAAGACCAAGTTGCACACATTGAGTTAACTCGAGAAGTTGCGCGCCGTTTCAATCACATCTACGGGCGTGAACCAGATTTTGAAGAGCGCGCTGAAACAGCTGTTAAAAAAATGAGCAAAAAGGACTCACGCTTATATCGAGATTTAAGAAAACGCTACCAAGAACAAGGTGATGACGAAGCACTTGAAATTGGTCAAGCAATGCTAGAATCCCAGCAAAATATCTCACTAGGCGATCGAGAACGCCTGCTTGGCTACCTTGAAGGCATGGGTAAAATTATATTGCCAGAGCCTGAAGCAAAACTAACCAAAGCCTCAAAAATGCCCGGATTAGATGGTCAGAAAATGTCAAAGTCTTACGGCAACACCATTGCGTTGCGTGAACATCCAGACGAACTGGATAAAAAAATCCGCACCATGCCAACCGACCCCGCCCGCGCACGTTTAACCGACCCCGGTGACCCAGATAAATGCCCAGTGTTTGAACTGCATAAAGTTTATTCTGATGATGACCGGTTAGTGTGGGTAAACGATGGCTGCCGGGCAGCATCTTTTGGCTGTTTGGACTGTAAAAAACCCTTGATAGATGCCATTCAAGCTGAACTTGCACCGATACATGAGCGTGCCAAAGATTTTGAAAATGACCGCTCTGCAGTACGCGCTATCATTGATGAAGGCAGCGAAGCAGCCAGAGAAGTCGCGCGTGAAACCCTCGATGACGTGACTGAAGCGATGCGCTTTGTTTAGCAGCGACTCGCACAAACAAGAATATTCACGAAAAACACAAAAGCCTCGAAAAACAGTTTTTACTGTCGTGACCTTTTCGCGCCTTTCGTGGACAAGAATTTTTCAGGTTTAAATCCATTGAAAGTAAAAGAAAAACCACTACAACACGAACTACCTTTCGCCATCGTGCATGGGGAGGAGATCTCATCTCCGCCTGAAGACCTTTATATTCCACCCAATGCCTTGGAAGTTTTTCTCGATGAAACCTTCGAAGGCCCACTAGATTTACTTCTCTATCTTATCCGCCGCCAAAATCTCGACATTTTAGATATCCCTATTGCCGAAATCACTACGCAGTACATGAAATACGTAGAGTTAATGCGCAATATCAACCTTGATCTTGCTGCTGAATACCTTGTTATGGCAGCGATGCTAGCAGAAATTAAATCACGCATGTTGCTACCACGACACGAAGAAATCGAAGATGAACAAGACCCACGAGCCGAGCTGATCAAACGCTTACAAGAGTATGAGCGTTTTAAACAAGCTGCTAATGATATTGACGAAATGCCACACTTAGGTCGCGACCAATTCCCCGTAGAAGTTGCCGTGATTCGAGAAAGCAAAGAAAAACCAGAGCCTGAAGTCGATATGAAAGAGCTATTGCTAGCATTTCAAGCCATACTCAAACGCACCGATATGAAAAGACATCACAATATTGAACGTGAAGAAATCTCCATTCGTGAAAAAATGACCAGTGTTTTATCACAACTTAAAAGCGATGAGTTTGTAGAATTTAGCCAGCTATTTAGTTTAAAAGAAGGACGTTTAGGAGTCGTTGTTACTCTTATGGCAGTGCTAGAACTGCTTAAACTTAAGGTCGTAGATATGGTGCAAGCCGAAGCGTTTTCGCCTATTTATTTGAAGCCTGTTTAGGGGATTTAAGGTAGCTCTGCTTTGACCCCTTAATCAATCGCATCGACAAGCTAAAAAAACACTGACAGGTATCGCAGTGGCGCTTATTAAATAAAATAGGCATGTGCTAAAACGTATTACTCCAGCGAATGTCAGCTACTCATGTCCAATCAACACAGCTAGAAACGGTTAAATTTAGTCTGAAAACAGAGATAATAATAAACCTGAGAAAGACTTAACTTAAAACCTCCACATTATTATCAGCCAATGCTTTTCTTAATGCGCCTTCTGGTGCTTTTTCACAAATGAACTGATTAAATTGATCCAGCCCTCCAACAACAAAGGGAGCTGTTTGATCGAACTTACTGGAGTCTGCCAATAAAATACTATTTTCAGCTTGTGCCAACATGGCTTGAGAAACAGAAACATCCGCTGCATTAAAATCAGTCACACCTACAGCAGAATGAATGTAACCAATCGGAAGAATGACGTGCTTAGCATAGAATTGCTGTAGTTGCGCAATAACCATAGCACCCAGTGTTTCATGGTTATCTTGACTATATTCACCGCCTAATAAATAGACTTTAGTACCATTTTTACAAGCACCTAATATTTTGGCAATATCAACCGAATTTGTGACAACTGTCAGATTTGCTATTTTCATTAATTCTTCAGCGAAGATCACTGTGGTTGATCCTGCATTCACAAAAAGCGTGTCACCTTCTGAAATTAAGCAAACAGCTCTCTCTGCAATCACTCTTTTAGCGGAAACATTCTTGCGAAGCCTCAGCTGAAAACATCCTTCTCCCTGTATATTAGTACACTTAGCTCCACCGTGTATTTTTAGCACCTTGCCACTTGATGCTAAAGCACTTAAATCACGTCGAATAGTTTCTGGTGATGATTTAAAGATATTCACAAGCTGATCAACCGTGGATTGCCCTTCTCTTCTAATAATATCTGCTATTTTCTGTTGTCTTTCTTTTGGTTTCATACTGGAATTTTAACTAGTTTTATCAAAATTGATCATTTTAAGGTGTAACACTCTCTAAACTTTTTAGCATATGTTCCGCCACCTCAGCCCCTTGATCCCAGCACATTCCAGAAATATTAACGGCATTGGGTGGATTATCACTGGTATAAAAATAGGCATTCCTACCTTTTTCAGGTACAAGTTGGCGGACATTGCCTGCCGCATAATAGGCAGGGTCAGAACATTGCCCATTTGCGTCAACACTTGGGCTAAAGGTATCCTCATCAAACGCAATGTGACTCATACGTAAAAGGCTAGACTCCGGTGTAAACTGCCCTGTAAATAGAACACCATCACAGTCGATAGATTTTTTTTGCCCTTGAGCACTTTCAAGAATGACAGCCTCGACACGCTGATCCCCTATAATTTTATGAATTTTTGTCTCTAGAAACAAAGGCATTCCAAATAAATATGCGCCATAATAGATTGGCCAACGCACTGTTGGTTTGGAGTTTTCTTCAATCATTGCAACAGGTTTTATGCCTCCTTTTTTGCAGGTTAGCAATGCCGAAAAACTCACGATCTCTGTACCCACGATGAGGGGTCGCTTAAAGGGGATTTTTTGTTTTAGATAAACCATGCCTTGCAAGGCGCCCGTATTATAAATACCCAGAGCACGATCACCTGAAACAAAACGAGCCGAGCGAGGCTTTTCTCTCGTGCCTGTCGCTATTAATACACGTTTGGCGTTTAATTCATAAATTCCTTGCTGCGAAACTAGACTTAGTTTTCCACCTTTACCTAAGGCTGTCACGGTTGTATTTAGCTGTATTTTTATACCTAGACTCATTGCTTCTGCAATATTTTTTTTAGCGTATTGAGGACCTGTTAGAAGACGTTTATATTTTTTAAAACCAAAAGCAATATGCCCACAGTGCCGTGGTATACCCCCAGCTTCTGATTCTCTTTCCACTACGATAATATTATCAACACCCGCTTTTTTTAAGGTGATTGCCGCAGATATTCCCGCAGGGCCTGAGCCAATAATAGCAATATTACATTGTTCTTGAGGGATGGCGTTCGTCATTTAGTTACCTCCCTTTTTATTATTTTTAATCGCAATTGATTCTTCAAACTTTCCTTCGGTCAATTCTGCTAACCGAGCTGAACAATAAAAGCCTTGGCAACGCCCCATTGTGGCTCGGGTTCTTCTTTTTAATCCTTCTATACTACCTGCTGGTAGGGTGCTGTCATCGAGTGCCTTGTTAATTTCGCGCTTTGTGACCATTTCACAATGGCAAATAATTTCCTCTACCCCTGGCTTTTGCCAATCTCTTTCAATGTGCTCAGCCAAGTTGGGCATCACGGGGATTTGTGGTGATGTGAGTTTATTAAACTGTACGCCCTGCTTTTTAAAGAGCGATTCAACATGTTGTGCAAGCCCTAATGAACCAGTAAGACCCGTAGAGCGAATTCCACCAAGGGTAATCCAATTATTTTTGACATCGTGTTTCACACGATAGTGTTTCTTTTCTGTCGCTGGGCGTATCCCAGCATAGGTTGCTGTGACGGGCACGAGTTTTAATGCTGGTATTTTATCTAAACCAAATGCATAGAGCATTTCAAGATTCTCTTTTGCAACTGAAGCATCAGCCCTGCCTTCTTGCTCATCTGCAGTTGGTCCTACGGCAATATTTCCGAATATTGTAGGAAAGATAACAATGCCTTTGGTAATTTCAGTGGGTATTGGAAGCAAGATATTCTTTAATAATTTACTCGCTGCTTTATCAAAAACAACAAACTCACCTTTGCGTGGGCGTATCTCAAAATCAGATTCTCCAAATACATTTTTATTAAGTAAATCACCATAAAGCCCCGCACAATTAACAATATGTTTTGCCCTTATGCTCTCTCTAGTAGCCCCTTTATTTGTCTCTAATAACCACAAGCCATCTTGCTGACTATCATCAAAAGAGCCTCCTGTAACTTCTGTGTTAAATAAAGTATCAGTACCATTCTCTACGGCTTGCGTCAAATATGCCAAAGGTGCCGACCAAGGATCAATCACATATTCACGTGGCACTTCAATAGCAGCTAGAAGCTTATTAGATAGATTCGGTTCTTTTTTTAGTGCTTGGGCTGTTGTTAATAATTTAAGATCATCAACACCATTGTTGGTCGCTTTCGCCATGATTCCTTCAAATTTAGCTTGTTCTTCTGGCGACCATGCAGCTAAAAGTGCTCCAGTTTTTAACAACGGTAAATTCATACTTTTATGGATATCTAAATATTCTGCGTAACCTGCCTGCATGCATTGTAGCTCAAGGCTATTTTCGGGAGCATCAAAAGCAGTATGTAAAATGGCACTATTGCCCTTGCTAGCACCTGCCAAGATATCGGTCGACTTTTCAATTAGAACGACCTTAGCACCAGCCAATGCCATACGTCTTGTGACCGCACAACCTACGACTCCTCCGCCTATTATTGCTATATCGTACATTTTAGTCATGGTATTTCATTATTGTTTACTGGTTCGATTATTTAAAGGACTCCAATTCACTTCCAAAAGATCATAAGCTAATCAGAATTCTCTGTAATTAGGTCATTATTATACGCCCATATACTCAATTATAATAATCCATTCAGTCATGAATTGTATAATCTAAAAGTCTATAAATAAACAGTATTTGTTACTTACTTTAGCAAATATCGATACTTCCTTTAGGACGAAATAAGGAATTGGCATGTAACGTCAGGGAATTCATTAAAGATTCATAAAAGCAAAAAAAAAGCCCAACACGTTAGTGCTGGGCTTTTTAGGAATCTCTCTCTTGGGTTAGTTTCAGTTAGTAAAACTATTACTTCGTATCAAAAGCTCACAAGACTGAATTACCATGACCACCCTTTCCT